>JBKPBQ010000475.1:0-7619 GCA_046726955.1 Acidobacteriota bacterium | reverse complement strand
ATCCAGCGGCGCTGCGACAGGATCGAGGACGTCCTCGTGGAGACGGGCACGCCCGGACTCCGGCTGGTGAGCGGGGCCTCGGACTTCCTGGGCGCGGCGAACATCAAGTACGCGCAGAAGGTGCGGGTGCTCAACCGCATCAAGGCCCTCGACGTGGACGTGATCCTCCTCGACCTCGGCGCGGGGACGTCCTTCAACATCATCGACTTCTTCCTGATCTCCGACCTCTCCGTGCTCACGGTGGTGCCGGAGCCCACGTCCATCGAGAACGGCTACCGCTTCATCAAGAGCGCGCTCTACCGGCGTCTTCGCTCGGCCGCGCCGCGCGAGGGCGTCCGCCTCGTGATCGACTCCGCGCTCGACCCCAAGAACCCGCTGGGCATCCGCACCCCCCTCGACCTCCTGAACCACGTGCAGAAGGTGGACCCGGAGGCGGTGGACGTCCTCAAGAAGGAGATGACCGCGTTCTCGCCGCGCTTCATCCTGAACCAGGTGCGCGACAACTCGGACATCCCCATCGGCCACCAGCTCGTGGCCGCGTGCGCGCGCCACCTCGGCGTGCGCGCCAGCTACGCGGGCTTCCTCCACTACGACGACGCGGTGTGGCAGGCGGTGCGCCGCCGGAAGCTCTTCATGGTGGACGCGCCCACGTCGCGTCCCGCGGAGGAGGTCCGGCAGCTCGCGCGCGGCCTGCTCAAGGGGGAGAGCCTCTCCCTGCCCTGGGCATGATGGAGGCGGTCGTGGCCGAGGAGATCGACCACTACCGGGTTCTCGGGCTGGAGCCGCAGGCCTCGCGCGACCAGGTGGAGCGGGCCTACCGCTTCTGCCTGGACATGTACGGCGAAGGCGCGCTCGCCACCTACTCGCTCCTGGAGGGGGACGAGATCGAGGCGACGCGGGAGCGCATCCGAGAGGCCTACCACGTGCTCGGGGATCCCGCGCGGCGGCGCGTCTACGACGAGTCGCGCGGCCTCGTCTCGCCGGACTCGCCTCTGCTTCCCTTCGGCTCGGACGCGGCGGCCGGAAGCGGAGACGGAGCGGCGCGTCCTCCGGCGCCGGACCTTCCCGACGTGGTCACGGGCGCCGACCTCCGGCGGATCCGCGAGTCGCGGGGGATCGCGCTGCGCGAGATCGCGGCCCAGAGCAAGATCGGCATGCGGTTCCTGGAGTACATCGAGGAGGACCGGCTGCCCTACCTGCCCGCGCCCGTGTACCTCCGCGGGTTCCTGCAGGAGTACGCGCGCTTGGTCGGGCTCGACGCGGCCAAGGTCGTCTCGTCGTACATGGCCCGGCTCGCCAAGCGCAGCTGAAGGGCGCGCAACGGGAGTCGTGTGCCGGCAGGGGCGCGCGGCACTCGCTCGCGCGCTCCAGCCTGGGCGAGCCCGGCGCCCAGGCGCCGCGCTCGCCATCGGCATTCATCGTACAGTCGCGCGCTTCCGCGAGGCGCGCGCGCCGTTCGACACTCGACTCCCGGTACGAACGCCTAATACCCCGTGCCCGCCGCGCCGGTCGTCGATGCGCCCTGGCTCTCCTGGACGATCTTCACCCCGACGCTCGCGCCGATCCGGTCCGCTCCCGCCGCGATCAGCTCGCGCGCGGACTTCAGGTCGCGCACGCCTCCCGCGGCCTTCACGCCCATCGCGGTGCCCACCACCCGCCGCATGAGCGCGACGTCGGCGGCGGTGGCGCCCCCCGGTCCAAACCCGGTCGAGGTCTTGACGAAGTCCGCCCCCGCCGCCCGCGCAACGACGCAGGCCCTCACCTTCTCGTCGTCATCGAGGAGGGCGGCCTCGATGATGACCTTCACGCACGCCCCGCGCGGGTGGCAGGCGCCGACGACGGCCGCCACGTCGCGCTCCACGAGCCGGTAGTCGCGGGACTTGAGCGCGCCCACGTTCATGACCATGTCCACTTCCGTGGCGCCGTCTTCCACCGCGCGCACGCCCTCGAAGGCCTTGACCTCGGGCAGCGAGGCGCCGAGGGGGAACCCGGCCACCGTGCAGACGCGGGACTCGGAGCCGCGTAGCAGCTCCGCGCACAGCCGGACCCAGGCCGGGTTGACGCAGACGGTAGCGAAGCCGTGCTCGCGCGCCTCCCGGCACAGCGTCTCGATCTGGCTGCGCGTGGCCTCGGGCTTGAGGAGCGTGTGGTCGATGAGGCGGGCGATCTCGCGCGGGTAGAGGCTGCCCCCGGCTTGCAGGCCGAATCGCTCCGCGCCGTGGCCGAGCATGAGACCGAGGCGGTCGGGACAGCAGCCACCGGGGACGGAGTGGCAGGCGCAGGGCGCCTCGGGCTCGGCGAGGCGCAGCTGGGCGAGCACGGTCCGGACGATGACGTCCACGAGCTGCGGATCGCTCACCGTCCCTGGCCCTCCTCGATCCCCTCGATCTTGCGGACGCGGCGGCGGTGCCGCTCTTCCGTGCACTCCGTGGTGAGGAACGTCTCGACGATCGGCCGCATCTTCGCCGCGTCCACGAACCGCGCGCCCAGCGTGAGGACGTTGGCGTCGTTGTGCTCGCGGGCGTTCTTCGCGGCGTCGGGCTCCGTGCAGGGCGCGGCGCGGATCCCCTTCACCTTGTTGGCGGCCATGGCCGAGCCGAGCCCCGCGCCGTCCACGAGGATCCCCAGTCGGGCCTCGCCCGCGCGTACCCCGCGGGCCACGGCGAGAGCGACGTCGGGGTAGTCGACTGCTTCCGTCGAGAACGTGCCGAGGTCCCGGAACCGGTATCCCAGGCGCGTCAGGTGGACCTTGATCTCCTCCTTGAGCGCGAAGCCGCCGTGGTCGGCACCCACCGCGACCGTGAACGGGCCGGGCGCCGACGCGCCCACGGAGATCCGCACGCCGCGGGTCGCCGCCATCTCTCGCGCCCACGGCGTGACGATCGCGCCGGGAGAAGCGAGGACCTCGCCGCCCGGAGGCGCCTGCATCACGTCTTCCGCGGTCACGATGTCCTTCACGCGGGGAGGGATGGTAGCACGTGCTACTGTGCGTCATGCCCAGGACGGAAACCCTCTTCCTCGACGCCGGCGGCGTCCTCGTCAACCCGAACTGGGCGCGCGTGGCGACGCACCTCGCCGCGCACGGCGTCGCGATCGACGCGGCGCGGCTGGAGGCGGCGGACGCGCCGGCCCGCTTCGAGCTGGACACGCCCGAGAACCTGCGCGCCTCGAGCGACGGCCGGAAGCGCTGGGTCTTCATGGAGCTCGTCCTCACGCACGCGGGGGTCGCCCTCTCGGAGCGGACGGAGGCGGCGCTGCGCGAGGTGCGCGAGTACCACGACCAGCACAACCTCTGGGAGACGGTTCCGGAGGAAGTACCGGAAGCCCTGCGACGGCTGCGGGCCACCGGGCTGCGACTTGCCGTCGTCTCGAACGCCAACGGTACGGTCCGGGCCTTGTTCGACCGCCTCCGGCTGCGGCCGCTCGTCGACCTCGTGCTCGACTCCTGGGAGGAGAAGGTCGAGAAGCCGGATCCCCGCTTCTTCGAGCTGGCCCTGTCGCGCATGAACGCCCGCGCCGGGACGACCGTCCACGTCGGGGATCTCTACGAGGCCGACGTGCGCGGCGCCCGCAACGCCGGCATCGAGCCGGTGCTGCTCGACCGCTCGGGCCTGTGGCCGGACGTGGACTGCCGGCGGGTGAGATCGCTGCTGGAGCTCGCGGACTGGCTGGAAGGGCGGATCTGAGACAGATCTACAAAGGGGCGACATTCGCGCGCTCGACCGCCTGGAATCACGACGGAAACCGCCGCCAGGCCGCTCGCAAGGCCCTCGCCGGCACCGGGTAGCATGCGAAGGGCGACGTTTGGCCGCACGTGGCTCGTGCCTTGCTGTTGTCCCCCTGCGGGGCCTGAGCGCCGGCGACGGACCCTGGCCCTGAGGAGGAGAAATGGACCTTGGATCCTCGAACTTTATCGTGACCCTCGTCATCGGGGGCATCGTCGGCTGGCTGGCCAGCATCCTGATGAGGACCAACGCCCAGATGGGCATCCTGGCCAACGTGCTCGTCGGAGTCGTGGGGTCGGTTCTCGGGGTCGCCGTCGCCAACGCGATGGGGATCCGCGCGCACTCCTCGGGGGCGGCCTGGATCGTCGCGATACTCGGCGCCGCTCTGCTCATCGCAATCCTGCGCGCGCTGGGGGTCTTCGGCCGACGACGAGCCGTGCTGCGCTGACGCGAAAGCCCGCCGATCGATGACGCGCTAGGCAAGAGGGTGGCCCTCTTCGAGGGCTGCCCTCTTCGCTTTGCCGCCGGAGCTACGCGGCCGGCGTCAGCCCCAGCCCCGGCCCGTCCGGCAGCGCGAGCTTCCCCTCCCGCACCGTGACGCCCTTGTAGGGATCGTTGGCCACGAGCAGGTTGCCGTCGAGGTCCGCGTAGTCCACGAGCGGCGAGATGTGGGCGGCGCCGGTGATCGCGACCGAGCTCGAGACCATGCAGCCGAGCATCACCTTGAGCCCGTGCGCCCGCGCGGCGTCGATCATGCGCACCGCGGCCAGGAGGCCGCCCGCCTTGTCCACCTTGACGTTGATGCCGTCGTAGGCGTCGGCGATCTTCGGGATGTCGGTGGGGCGCAGGCAGGATTCGTCGGCGAAGATCGGCATGGACACGCGCGAGTGCAGCCAGCGCTGCTCCTCCAGCATGGCCGCGGGCATGGGCTGCTCGATGAACTCGACACCCTGGGTCTCCAGCCACTTGATGCGCCGGAGGGCGAGCTCCTTGTCCTTCCAGCCCTCGTTGGCGTCCACGCGCAGCGGCTTCTTCGTCACGCTGCGCACGGCCTCGATCGTGGGCTCGTCGGTGTCGAGGCCGACCTTGATCTTCAGGACCGGGAAGGGCTCGGCCTCCCGGACCTTCGCCCGCGTCATTTCGGGCGTGTCGATGCCGATCGAGAAGGTCGTGACGGGCGCGTCCGCGCGGTCGAGGCCGAACAGGCGATAGACGGGAACGCCGAGCTTCTGGCCGGCCCAGTCGTGGAGCGCGATGTCCACCGCGGCCTTCGCCGCGTACTGTCCGGTCACTCGCCGTCCCAGCTCGTCGAGGAGCCGGGCGCGGGCCCAGGGATCGGCGCCCTCGAGCCAGGAACGAAGGCCGAGAACCGCCTTCTCTCCCTCGACCGCGTTCTCCTGATAGCGGACGATGGGCGCTCCCTCGCCGATGCCGGTGACGCCGTCGTGGCGGAGCCGCACGTAGAGCGTGTCGCGGAACTCGGACGAGGACATCGTGGTCGTCCAGGTGTGCCGGAGCTTCAACCGGACGACCTCCGTCGCGAGGCCCGAGGCCTCCTCCGCCCGCGCGCGCCCCGGAAGAGCCGCCGTCGCCGCTAGCATGCCCGTACGGGTCAACCAGTCGCGCCTTCTCATGTCCCAGAGGATCTCACAGGTCGGGTATGATTCCGGGCCGCCATGATCCCGGAATCCTTGTCGCGCGCGATCTTCTGGGCCAGCGACGCCATCTTCGGCCCCTGGACGATCGCGCTCCTCTTCGGGACGGGCCTCTTCCTGACCCTGCGCTATCGCTTCGTGCAGGTGACGCGCTTCCGCGAGGCGGCGGGGACGCTCGTACCCGCAGCGGAAACGGGAGCGAAGGGGCCGCTCTCGCCCTTCCAGGCGTTCATGACGGCGCTCGCGGGGACGATCGGCACCGGCAACATCGCGGGAGTGGCGACGGCGGTCGTGTCCGGCGGTCCGGGGGCCGTCTTCTGGATCTGGTGCTACGGCTTCGTGGCCACTGCGGTCAAGCTCACCGAGGCCATCCTGGGGATCAAGTTCCGCATCCTCACCGACGAGCACCTCTCGGCGGGACCGATGCACTACCTGCGCGATGGCCTGAAGCTGCCGTGGCTGGGCTGGATCTACGCGCTCGTGGCCGGCATCGGGGCCCTCTCCACGACTCCCATGACGCAGCCGAACTCCATGGCCCTCGTGCTCAAGACGCAGTTCGGGATCCCCACGATCGCGTCGGGCATCGTGATCGCGGTCCTCACCTGGCTCGTGATCATCGGAGGAGTGAAGTCGATTGGCCGCGCCGCGGAGAAGCTCTCTCCGGCCAAGGTCGGCCTCTACCTCGCCGGCGGCCTCTTCGTCATCCTCACGCACCTGACCGTCCTCCCCGAGGTGCTGTCGATGATCGTCCGCGGGGCCTTCTCCCTGCAGGGGGCCGTCGGCGGCACGGCGGGTGTCGGGATGATGATCGCCATCCGGTACGGTCTCGCCCGTGGGATCTACGCCAACGAGGCGGGCTACGGCACTGCGGCCGTGGTGTACGGCACGGCCCGCAGCGAGCGGCCGGTGCAGCAGGGGCTGAACGCGGTCATGGAGGTCTTCATCGTGTCGTTCGTGACGTCCTCCATCAGCGCCCTCACGATCCTGCTCACCGGGGCCTGGCGCTCCGGCCAGACGAGCACGGCGGCAGTCGCCCTCGCCTTCAACTCCTCCATCCCCGTCGTGGGCGGCTGGATCGTCGCCTTCTGCGCCTTCCTCTTCGGCTACACGACGCTCATCGGCTGGGCGTACTACGGCGAGCAGTTCCTCGAGTACGTCTTCGGACGCGGCGTCATCCTTCCCTACCGCTGGGTGTACTGCGGCCTCATCCTCGTGGGCGCCGTCTCCAAGGTGGACCT
This sequence comes from Acidobacteriota bacterium, assembly GCA_046726955.1. Taxonomy (GTDB): domain Bacteria; phylum Acidobacteriota; class Vicinamibacteria; order Fen-336; family Fen-336; genus CAVPGH01. The sequence continues at coordinate 1,001 of JBKPBQ010000475.1, read as the reverse complement.
CGTCTGGGCCTGGGGCGACCTCATGAACGGGCTGCAGATCTTCCCGAACCTCGTGGGCGTGCTCGGGCTCTCGGGCCTGGTGGCGGCGCTGCTCCGCGCGGATCGGGGCGAGAAGGGCCGCGCGTGACCGGCTTCTCGCGCGCGGCGGGAGAGCTGCGCTGCGACGGCGTCTCCCTCGAGGAGGCCGCACGTCGCTTCGGCACTCCGCTCTACGTCTATAGCGCGGCCGCGATCACGGAGGCCTACCAGGCCTACGCGCGGGCCTTCGCGTCCGTGCCCCACCGCATCTGCTACGCAGTGAAGGCCAACGGGAACGGCGCGCTGCTCCGGATACTGTCCGGTCTGGGGGCCGGTGCCGACATCGTCTCCGGCTTCGAGATGCTGGCGGCGCTGCGCGCCGGCTTCCCTCCGGACCGCATCGTGTTCGCGGGAGTCGGAAAATCGGAGGCCGAGCTCGAGCTCGGCCTCAAGACGGGAATCGGCGACTTCAACGCGGAGAGCGAAGACGAGCTCACGCAGCTCGCCGCCATAGCGGCGAGGATGGGGAAGACGGCCCGAGTGTCCCTGCGGGTCAACCCGGACATCGACCCGAAGTCCCACCCCTACATCTCGACCGGGCTCCGCGAGAACAAGTTCGGCGTCGACATCGCCCGGGCTCCCGAGATACTGCGGCGGGCACGCCCGCACGCGTCGCTGCGCGTGGTCGGTCTCCAGTGCCACATCGGCTCGCAGATCACGGACCTCGAGCCGCTGGGCGAAGCCGCCCGCGAGGTCGCGGACCTGAGCCGCTCGCTGCTCGCCGAAGCCTTCCCGCTGGAGACGATCGACCTCGGCGGCGGGCTGGGCGTCGACTACCAGCGGGGGAGCCCGCCCGATCCGGCCGCCCTCGCCTCCCGCGTCCTCCCCGCGCTCGCCGGCCTTCCCCTGCTGCTCCTCCTCGAGCCGGGACGGTCGCTCGTGGCGCGCGCGGGGGCGCTGCTCACCCGCGTGCTCTACCGCAA
>JBKPBQ010000474.1:0-11738 GCA_046726955.1 Acidobacteriota bacterium | reverse complement strand
GTCTGGCTCGACAGCGTGTGCCTGGTGCCGAACTGCGTCAGCCGCTGGATGATGGCCTGGATCCGGCGAGGATCCACCTCACGCAGCATGGCCCGCAGATCCGAGTCGAATACTTGTCCGGTTACGGCCAATCCAGTATCAGCCGCTGCGGCACCGGCCGACGTCGTGAGGGTGAGCATGGGCGCCGCGGCCGCGGTAGCGGCCGAGGCGGAGAGGAACGCACGGCGGGTAAAGCCCCTGGCTCCTAAGACATCCTTATTCTCCATAGCCTGAACCCCATATGACGGATACCAAAATCAAGCCGATCCCGAAATTGGAAGGCGTGGCGTGCTGCCTTGCGAGGGGCGCCGTTGTCGCTCAAGAGACTCGTCTACCTCGACGGCCAGAAAGCCGTTCTCTACCGCTCCCGCATGAACCCTTCGCTCGGCCGTAACCTCGAGGCGATGGACCCCCTGGAGTGGCTGGCCCGTCTGAGCGACCACATCCGCGACTGTGAAGCGGACTATGAAGCCGCCCCGCTGTCAAGTCCTTTTCTTCGCGTCCTCCGCCCCCGGCTACGGGCACCCCGACTGGACGTAGCCGAGTGCTTTCAGCTTCTCGCAGGCGTCGGCGCTGAGCTTCCCCTGTCCCGGCTGGCCGTCGAGGAGCTGGCGGGTCTTCGCGAGTTCCTGGTCCACCCGCTCGACGAGCGTGTCGAGCTCGCGTCGCGCGGACCGGAGCGCGTCCGGGTTCGACCCGGCCACGTTGCGCGTCTCTCCCGGGTCCTTGGTGCGGTCCACGAGCGTGTAGACCATCTTGTCCCCCTCGGGTGTGGCCACGATCTTGTAGCGGCGGTCCCAGGTCCCGATGAGGTTCCGGTCGTTCTGGGCGTAGAGCCGCGGGCGGTCCGGTCGGTCGCCGCCGCGGGCGGCAGGCCACAGGCTCTCGCCGGCGAGGTTCGGCGGGTACGAGACCTTGACCGCGTCGAGGATCGTGGGCACGAGGTCGAGCGTCGTGGCGAAGAGGGGGCTCCGGTGGCCCGCCTGCACCCCCGGTCCGGCCAGGACGAGGGGGATCGCGAGGGAAGGGTCGAAGAGGTTCTCGCCGTGGTCGAAGAAGTAGTCGTGCTCGCCCAGGCTCTCCCCGTGGTCGGAAGTGAGGACGACGAGGGTTTCACCCGCCACCGCCGAGGCGGCGAGCGCGTCGAGGACCTTTCCGACTTCCTGGTCGACGGTCGCGATCTCGCCGTCGTACTGGGCGACGTAGTAGCCGAGGCGATCCTCGCCGGGCACGAACCACTGCTTGGGCACACCGCCGTGAAAGCCCTGGACCGGCTTGACACCCGCGCCTCCCTTCGACGCCTCGTCGCGGAAGGCCGCGTCGAAGGGCGGGGGCGGGGTGTAGGGCGCATGGGGATTGACGTAGTGGAGCCACAGGAGGAACGGCGCTCGGGGCTTCGCCTCCGCGAGAAAGCGCACGCCATCCTCCGTGATCGCCCGCGTGCGGTCCATCTCCGTGGCGAGTGCTTTCTCCTCCCAGGTCTCGCGATAGGCGTCGAAGCCCTGGTCGTAGCCGAACGCGCGCGCGACGTTCGGGTTGTCCACCGTCGCCTGCGTGCGGTACCCCGCGGCCTTGAGCACGGACGCGAGCGTCGGGTTCATCCCGAGGAGCATCGGATGCGCCTTCCCGTAACCAGTCTGCGAGGCGCGCTTTCCCGTCATGAGGGCGACGAAGCTGCCGCGCGTCTTGGGCCAGTAGGTGTAGGCCTGCTCGAAGAGCGCCCCTCCGCGGGCGAGCGCGTCGATGCGCGGGCTCGTCTTCCTGGTGTACCCGTAGACTCCCAGGTGATCCGCGCGCAACGTGTCGATCGTGATCAAGAGCACGTTCAGCCGCGTACCCGCGCCGGTCGGCGGAGCGGGTGCGCTCTTCGGCCCCCCGCACGACCACGCCAGGGCGAGGAGGACGAGAGCCGCCCGCCTCACCGCGGCTCCTGGATCGTGACGCGGCGGCGATCCTCGCCGGCATGCTCCAGGCGCACGCGCACGCAGCGCGGCCAGGGCACGTCGCGGAGCCGCTCCGCCCACTCCACGGCGAGCACACCTCGCGGCCCGGGAAGCTCCTCGAGCCCGAGCTCCCGCTCGTCGCCGTCTCCGCGCAAGCGATAGAGGTCCGCGTGGTGGAGGCGGAGCCGGCCGTCGTAACGGGTCAGGAGCACGAACGTCGGGCTCGCGACTTCGTCGGCGGCGACACCCAGGCCGCGCGCCAGCCCGCGCACGAACGCCGTCTTCCCCGTCCCCAGCTCGCCGGAGAGCAGCACCACTTCCCCGCCGGTGAAGCCCGCGGCGAGGCGGGCGGCGAGGTCCGCGGTCTCGGCCTCGCTCGTCGTCAGGAAGTCGCCGATGGGGGCCCCCCGGCTTCGGGATGGGCGAGCGAGCGCAGCGCGTCCGGCAGCGCCTCGAGCACGTCACCGGCGAGGAGCGACGCCTGGCCGCGCCGGGCGGCGGCGAGGTCGCCGGCCAGCCCGTGAAGGTAGACCGCAGCACTCGCCGCTTCCCAAGGGTCGTGCCGCGCGAGGAGCGCGCCCGCGAGGCCCGCGAGCACGTCGCCGGTCCCGCCCGTGGCCATGCCGGGATTGCCGGTGGAGTTGACGGCGGCCCGTCCCGTCGCGTCCACGACGAGCGTCCGATGACCCTTCAGGACCACGAGCGATCCCGTCTCGCGCGCGAGGCTCCGCGCCACTTCCAGCCGTCGCTTCTGGACCTCGTCCGGACGCAAGCCGCTGAGCCGCGCCATCTCTCCCGGGTGCGGGGTGAGGACGGTCGGACGTCCGAGCTCGAGCGCGTCGAGCGGGCCGCGGATGCGGCCGCCGGCCGGAGGGGAGAGCGCGTTTAGGCCATCCGCGTCCACGAGCAGCGGCACCGGGCAGCGGCGCACGAACTCGCGCACGAACTCCCTCACCCCCGGCTCCTGGCCGAGCCCGGGTCCGATCACCGCCGCGTCACGGGACGCGGCCAAGGACAGCACGCGGTCGCAGGCCTCGCGGGCCACGCTGCCGCTGGCGTTGACGGGGATCGGCTCAGTCATGATCTCGGGGCGGCCGCCGGCCACCATCGGCAGGGCGGGAGCGGGTGTGGCCACGGTCACGAGCCCGACCCCGGCGCGCAGCGCCGCGGTCGCGGCGAGGACGGCCGCCCCCGTCTTCCCCACCGAGCCCGCGACCACGAGCAGGTGGCCGAAGGTCCCCTTGTGCGCGTCGGGCGCGCGCTCCCCGAACACGCGCAGGACGTCGGCGCCCTCGAGCAGGAAGAGGCTGGGGTTCTGCTTGTCGAGCGCCTCGCGCGGAATCCCGATGTCCGCCACCACGAGCTCGCCCACCCAGTCGCTGGCCGGAGGCAGGACGTGCCCGTACTTGGCCGCGCCGAACGTCACGGTCACCGCCGCCGGCACGACGGGCCAGGGAAGGTCGCCCGTGTCGGAAGGCACGCCGGAGGGCAGGTCCACGGCCACCGCGGGCACGCCCAGCTCGGTGAGTCGCGTGATCTCCTTGATGGCGTCGGCCACGAGTCCCGACGGCTCGGCCTTGAGGCCCGTGCCGAGGAGCGAGTCCACCACGAGGTCCGCCCGGCGCAGCCGCTCGCGCGCCCGCTCCCAGGCGAGGGCGTCCGCGACCTCGAAGACCTTTCCCCCGCTCTTCTCGAAGACCTCAAGGTGGAGCCGGGCCTCGTCCCGCACGTCGCCGCGGATGCCCATCAGGTAGACCTCGGGGTGGAGGTCTCGGAGCTTCCGCGCGACGACGAAGCCGTCGCCGCCGTTGCTCCCGCGGCCGCAGAGGATCGCGGGCCGACGGCTCGTGGGATAGCGCCGGCGGATCGTGGCCGCCACGGCGCCTCCCGCGTTCTCCATCAGCACGACGCCCGGGAGGCCGATCTCGTCGATCGTGTAGCGATCGGCCTGCCGCATCTCTGCGGCAGTGAGGACGGGGAGCATGTTCCGACTTTAGCCCAGGTGCCCCCGGCGGGCCAAAAGCACGGCGAAGACGACGACGCTGAAGAGCAGGCGGTAGTAGACGAACGGCCTGTAGTCCCGCGCCCGCACGTAGCTCAAGAGGAAGCGGATGGCCAGGAAGCCGAAGACGGCCGCGGCGCCCATGCCGAGGAGGACCGGCGTGGGGTCCGTCGTCTCGCGGAGGAGTGCCGGAACCTTCACGAGAGCCGCGCCCGCCGTGATGGGCAGGGCCAGGAGGAAGCTGAAGCGCGCCGCTTCCTCGCGCTCGTAGCCGAGGAAGAGCCCCATGCTGATCGTCGCGCCGGAGCGCGAGACGCCGGGGACGATGGCGAGGGCCTGGGCGAGGCCGATGAGCATCCCGTCGCGCCCCGTCACCGCGCGCGCCGTTCCGCGGCGGCGGTCGGCCCACCAGAGGACGAGACCCATCACGGCCATCGTCGTGGCGACGAGCGCGGGCGAGCGGAAGACGGTCTCGGCCCAGTGGTCGAGGAAGAACCCGGCGAGGGCGCCAGGAACGGAAGCGGCGGCGAGCAGCCACAGCAGGCGGCTGTCCGGGTCGGCGAGGGGCTGGGCTCGGAGGAGCCCGCGAAGGCCGGCGCCGATGAGGCGGACCCAGTCGGACGCGAAAGCCGCGGCGACGGCGAGCAGCGTGCCGAGGTGCAGCGCGACGTCGAAGGCGAGACCGTGGGGCGGCCAGCCGAGGAGCCAGGGAACGACGATGAGATGCCCGGAGCTGCTGATGGGAAGGAATTCCCCCAGGCCCTGGACGATGCCGAGGACGAGCGCCTCCAGGCGGCTCACGCGGCGGTTCGTTGACGCTCGCGCGTCGCCTCTGGTAGGGTGTCCGCCACGCGAGCGTCACTCATGGGCATGTTCGCCTCCGTGAACGGTGAAGTCGTCCCCGTCGAGGAAGCCCGTGTCTCCGTTCTCGACAACGGCTTCACCTTCGGGGACAGCGCGTACGAGACGATCCGCACCTATCGCGGCCGCCCCTTCGAGTGGGGCCGCCACGTCCGCCGGCTGCGCGCCTCCGCGGGACGCCTCGGCTTCGAGATCCCGCTCACCGACGCCCAGCTCCTGGCGCGCCTGGACGCCGTGCTCGTCCGGGCCGCCAATCCCGAATCCTACATCCGCCTGATCGTGAGCCGCGGGGTCGGCGACATCTCGTACCATTTCGAGCGCGTCAAGGGTCCGACGGTGGTGATGGTCGTGAAGCCGCACGACGGCTTCCCGGACTGGCACTACACGGACGGTGTCGACGTCGCCCTCGTGGACGTCCGCCGCAACCATCCGCGTGCCCTCGACCCCGCGATCAAGTCCAGCAACCTGCTGAACAACGTCCTCGCCGTGCGCGAAGCCCAGTCGCGCGGCGCCGAGGAGGCGGTGCTCCTCAACCAGGCCGGACACCTCGCGGAGGGAGCGAGCACGAACGTCTTCGTGGTCCGCGGCGGCACGCTGCGCACCCCTCCCCTCGCCACCGGGATCCTCGCGGGCATCACCCGCGAGGTCGTGCTCGAGCTCGCGGCCTCTCTCTCCCTCGACGCCGGCGAGGAGACGCTCGGGGCCGAGGACCTCCGCCGGGCGGACGAAGCCTTCCTCACGAGCAGCACGCGCGAGATCGTGCCCATCCGCCGCGTGGACGGACAGCCCCTGGGCGACGGCCGCCCCGGCCCGGTGACGCGCCGGCTCATCGAGGCCTTCCGGACCTACGCGCCCCAACACTGCGCCTAGCAGCGTGCCGAAAAGTATTCCTCGCGCAGCGCGCGGTCGCGCTGCCTTCCAGCTGGGTGCACGCGACTAAGGCGCGGCGGCGCGCGCGGCATATCGAAGCACGCTTTTTCGGCACGCTGCTAACCTACTCGCCCCGCGGGTCTTTCCGCGCGAGCAGCCAGCCGGGGACGAAGAAGCAGACGCCGACGAGCATCATGCGGAGCATGGCGATCGTGCTCGGTGTGCCGAAGAACGCCGTGGCCGCCACGAGCGTCGTGACGAGGCCGATCACCTGCAGCACTCGCCCCAGGAAGTAGAGCAGCCAGGCCCGCGTCGTCCCCTGCGGACGCGAGCGCGGCCTCAGCCGCGCCCTCATTGCCGCTTCCAGCCTGTTCTCCCGAACCAGCGGCTCACCTCCTCGCGGGGAAGGCGAACGAGCGTCGGCCGACCGTGGGGACAGAGCGTAGGGTGGGCGGTGCGGAAGAGGTCGCGCACGATCGCGGTCATGCTCTCCAGGGCGAGGGCCTGGCCGGCTCTCACCGCGGAGTGGCAGGCGAGCGTCGCCGCGAGGCGCTCGCGCTGGCCCGTCACGGTCCAATCCCCGCCCTCGCGCTCGCGGAGGTCGCGCAGGATGCGCTCCAGGGCAGCGCCGGGATCGCGAGTGCCGAGGACCGCAGGGACGGCCGCCACCCGTGTCGACCCCGCGCCGAAGCCGTCCACCTCGTAGCCCATCTCGCCGAGCGCATCCGCGTGGGCGTCCAGTACTGGTCGCAGCTCCGGCGGCAGCTCGACGACGGTCGGGGTGAGGAGCCGCTGCGACGCGACCGAGCGGCGCCCGAGGTCCTCGAGAAGACCCTCGAACCGCACCCGCTCGTGAGCAGTGTGCTGGTCCACGAGCACGAGCTCCTCGCCGTCGCTCGCCACGATGTAGATCTGCCGATGCTGCCCGAGGACGAGGGGCACGAGGGCCGGCTCCGCCCCGGCGCGAAGAGCGCTCGCCTCGATCGTATCCGCTCGCGGCTCGACCGCTTCCGCCACGACCGGCGTCGCGCGCACGGAGTAGGCGTACTGGGCGATCCCGGCGGAAGACGCGGGGATGCTCTCCAGGTACCTCTGAACCGCACCTTCCACCCTCGTGGTGTCGGCGCGCGGGACGGACGCTTTGGCCCCCATCGACAGCGCTTCCCTCACCGTCCTCTCCACCGCCGTCCACACGGTGCGGGTGTCCGCGAAGCGCACCTCGGTCTTCGCGGGATGCACGTTGACGTCCACGACGTGGGGCGGCACGTCGAGGAAGACGAAAGCCTCGAAGCCGCGCTCTCCTCCGCCGGCGGCGCGAAAGGCCTCCATCACGGCCTTGCTCACGGCTCGGTCGCGCACGGGTCGGTAGTTGACGAAGAGGCGGAGGTTGGGCCGCGGCGGCCGCGGACGATCCGGCCGCGAGACGTACCCGCTCACGCGCGCCCACTCCGTTCCTCCGTCCACGGGAACGAGGTCTTCCAGGAAACGCCCGCCGTAGACCTGGAAGAGCCGGGGCCCCAACGCGTCCACGGGCGGGGCCTCGAGGACGACTCGCCCGCCCGAGCGGAGCGAGAAGCCGATCCCGGGCCGGGCCAGCGCGAGGAGCGTCACCGCCTCGGCCACGTGCGCCGCTTCGGTGGAGTCCGCGCGGAGGAACTTCCGCCGGGCGGGCACCGCCGTGAAGAGGTCGCGCACCTCGACCGTCGTCCCGCGGGGGTGCCCGGCGTCCCGGACGTGGGCCGGCCGCCCGTGCTTGACCATGACCTCGGTGCCCGCGCTGCTCCCGTCGTCGCGCGTGCGCAGGATGAGGACGCTGACGCTCGCGATCGAAGGCAGGGCCTCCCCGCGGAAGCCGTGGCTCGCGATCGCCGCGAGGTCCTCGAGCCGCTCGAGCTTCGACGTGGCGTGGCGCTCGAGCGCGAGCTCGGCGTCCGCCCGCCCCATGCCCTGCCCGTCGTCGCGCACGCGGATGAGGCCCTTCCCTCCTGCCTCGATCTCCACGTGGACGCTCCGCGCCTCCGCGTCGAGCGCGTTCTCCACGAGCTCCTTGACCACGGAGGCCGGTCGCTCCACGACCTCGCCGGCCGCGATCTTGTTGACGAGGTCGGCGGAGAGCCGCCGGACCGGCCTCAGAACCACCCCGTCCTGCGGAACCAGTAGAGGATTCCCGCGGGCACCACCACCATGAGCGAGATCGCCCACACGTACCCGAACCGCCACTGCAGCTCCGGCATGTGGACGAAGTTCATGCCGTAGACGCCGGTGATGACCGTGAGGCTGGCGAGGACCACGGTGACGACGGTCAGCCGCTTCATGGTCTCGTTGAGCCGGTTGTTGATCGCCGAGAGGTAGGCGTCGAGCGTGCTCTGCATGAGGTCCTGGTACTGGTAGGACGCGTCCACGATGCGGTAGAGATTGTCGTAGATGTCGCGGAAGTAGACCGCGGCTTTGGCGCTGATCACCGCGAACTCGCCGCGGGAGAGCCGGTGCACGATCTCGCGCTGGGGAGCGCAGATCCGGCGGAGCTGCATGACGTCGCGCTTGAGCGTGAAGATGGTGTCGAGCGTCGCCTGGGTGGGCTTCTCGAAGACCTCCACCTGCACGAGCTGGATCTTGTCCTCGATCGCGTCGAGGTTCGGGAAGTAGTTCTCGAACATCTGGTCGAGGATGGTGTGGAGCAGGAACTCGACGCCCCGGGGCATCGAGGTCAGGAGATTCTTCGCGCAGAGCTCCTTCGCCCCCGCGATCGAGCGCATGGGCCCCTTGTGGTGCGTCACCAGGTAGTTCTTCCCGAGGAAGACGTCCAGCTCGCGCGTGAAGAACTGGTCGGTGGGCGCGTCGAAGCGGATGCCGTGGACGATCAGGAAGATGTACCCCTCGTACTCGTCCACCTTCGGCAGGTTGACGTCGGAGAGGCAGTCCTCGATGGCGAGGGGGTGGAAGTGGAACGGGTCCTCGAGGATGGTCGCTTCCTTGACCGTGGGGTCCTCGAGGTCGATCCAGTGGAACGCCCCCCCGCCGTCCCGGATGTGGCGGGGCTCGAACGCCGCCTCTTCGATGCGCCCGTCCTGGCTCCGGAAGTAGGTGAGCACGCCGGGGCTAGTCCCCGACGGGCTTCTCGAGCTGGGCCTGGGCGGCGGCGAGACGCGCGATGGGCACGCGGTAGGGCGAGCACGAGACGTAGTTGAGGCCGACCTCGTGGAAGAAGCGGATCGACGAGGGATCGCCCCCGTGCTCGCCGCACACGCCGATCTTGAGATCGGACTTGACCTTCCGGCCCTTCTGGACGCCGATCTCGACGAGCTGGCCGACGCCGTCGACGTCGAGCGAGACGAAGGGATCCTTCTCGAGGATGCCGTGCTCCTGGTAGTAGAGCAGGAACTTCCCGGCGTCGTCGCGGGAGAGGCCGAAGCCCATCTGAGTGAGGTCGTTCGTCCCGAAGGAGAAGAACTCCGCCTCCTTCGCGATCTCGTCCGCGGTGAGGGCGCCCCGCGGCACCTCGATCATGGTGCCGACCAGGTACTCGACGCCGGCGCCGTCGCGGCCGAGGACGTTCTTCGCCTCCTCGAGCACGATCTGCTTCTGGCGCTTCAGCTCCTCGACGTGGCCGACGAGCGGGATCATCACCTCGGGCTTGACCGGGATGCCCTTGCGCGCGACCTGCAGCGCCGCCTCGAAGATCGCGCGCGCCTGCATGCGCGTGATCTCGGGGTAGGTGATGCCCAGCCGGCAGCCGCGGTGGCCGAGCATGGGGTTGAACTCGTGGAGCTCCTCCACCGCTCGCAGCAGCTTCTCCTTCTCCGCGATCGCCCTCTTGTTCCTCGCCTCGCCCTTGGCGCGCAGCGTCGCCACCTGGACCATGAGCTCCTCGCGCTTGGGCAGGAACTCGTGGAGCGGCGGGTCGAGGGTGCGGATGGTCACGGGGTTGCCGTGCATCTCGCGGAAGAGGCCCGCGAAGTCGTCCCGCTGCATGGGCAAGAGCCGCCGCAGCGCGCTCGTGTAGTCGGAGACGTACTTGCCGTACTCCTTCTGCGCCTTGGCGAGCTCCTTGCGGATCTCGCCCCCCTGCGTACCCTTGGCGTCCTTGAGCCGGTCCTTGAGCCGGGCGATCACGTCGAGGCCACGCTGACCGCGCGCGGCGGCCAGGATCATCTTGACCACGTAGGGCAGCCGGTCCTCGGCGAAGAACATGTGCTCAGTGCGGCAGAGGCCGATCCCCCGCGCCCCGAACGCGAAGGCGACCTTGGCGTCGCGGGGAATGTCGGCGTTGGCGCGAATGCCCAGGCGCCGGACCTCGTCGGCCCAGCCGAGGAGCTTCTCGAACTTCTGGTAGAGCATCGACTGCTGGGGCTTCAGCTTGCCCTGCACGACCTGCAGGACCTCGGAAGGACTCGTCGGTACCTCGGCGAGCATCACGTCGCCCGTCGTGCCGTCGATCGAGATGCGGTCGCCCTCGGAGACCGTCTGACCCCCGACCTTGAGCTTCTTGGCCTTCGCGTCGATGTGGAGCGCGCCGCAGCCCACGACCGAGGGCTTGCCCATCTGCCGGCCCACGACGGCGGCGTGGGACGTCATGCCCCCGGTGGCGGTGAGGATGCCCTGGGCCACGCTCATCCCGTGGATGTCGTCGGGCACCGTCTCCATGCGCACCAGCACCACGCGCTGGCCCTTCTGCGCCCAGGCCACGGCCTCGTCGGCCGTGAACACGACCGATCCTGACGCCGCGCCCGGCGAGGCGGGCAGCCCCTTGGCCGCGACCTCGGCCTTGCCCCGTGCCTTCGGCTCGAAGATCGGGTGCAAGAGCTGGTCGAGCGCCTGCGGCTCGACCTTCAGCACGGCCTCCTTCTTGGTGAGGATCCCCTCGTCCACGAGGTCCACGGCGATGTGGACGGCGGCCAGCCCCGTGCGCTTCCCGTTGCGCGTCTGGAGCATGTACAGCGTGTTCTCCTGGATCGTGAACTCGAAGTCCTGGACGTCCTTGTAGTGCCTCTCCAGGCGCGTCGTGATCTCGCGGAGCTGGCGGTAGGCCTGGGGCAGGACCTTCTCGAGGTCGGCGATCGGGTGTGGCGTGCGGATGCCGGCGACGACGTCCTCGCCCTGCGCGTTCTGCAAGAACTCGCCGTAGAACTCCTTCTTGCCCGAAGACGGGTTGCGAGTGAAGCCCACGCCGGTGGCCGACGTGTCGCCCATGTTCCCGAAGACCATCGTCTGCACGTTGACCGCGGTTCCGAGATTGTGCGGGATGTCGTTCAGCCGTCGATAGGTCACGGCGCGCGGGTTCGTCCACGACTTGAAGACGGCGTCGCGGGCTCCCTGGAGCTGCACGCGCGGGTCCTGCGGGAAGGGCTGCCCCGTGTGCTTCTGCACCACCGCCTTGAAGCGCGCGATCACCTCGTCGAGCGCCGATTCCTTCAGGTCCACGTCCGCCGAGACCTTGTTCTTCTTCTTGACCTCGTGCAGCTCGTGCTCGAAGCGGTCCTTGTCGATGCCCAGGACCACGTTGCCGTACATCTGTATGAAGCGGCGGTAGCTGTCCTTGGCGAAGCGGCCGTTGCCCGTCTTCTTCTTCAGGCCCTCGACGGACTGGTCGTTGAGGCCGAGGTTGAGGATCGTGTCCATCATGCCCGGCATCGAGAACTTGGCTCCGCTGCGGACGGAGACGAGCAGCGGGTCGGCGGCGGCCCCCAGCTTCTTGCCCATGAGGCCCTCGAGGCGCGCGAGGGCCTGGTCGATCTGCGCGTCCACTTCCTTCGGGAGCTTGCCTCCCGTCTCCATGTACGCGTTGCAGGCAGCGGTGGAGACCGTGAAGCCGGGAGGGACGGGCAGGCCCGCGTTCGTCATCTCCGCGAGCCCGGAGCCCTTGCCTCCGAGCAGGTCCTTCATGTCCTTGTTGCCGTCCGCCTTGCCGCCGCCGAAGAAGTAAACGTATTGGGTCAAGACTGTCCTCCGAGCTTGGAAATGTCCGCGATGCGATAGAAGAGGGAAAGCGTTTCGTTGAGAAGGGCGAGCCGATTGCCGCGGAC
>JBKPBQ010000473.1:0-3118 GCA_046726955.1 Acidobacteriota bacterium | reverse complement strand
CTCTTCTACACGATCGTGGAGATGAAGGCCTCGGACCTGCACATGACCGTGGGCTCGCCGCCCAACATCCGCCACGACGGCGAGATCAAGCCGATCCCCGGCCGCGCGGTGCTGAGCGCCGACGACACCGAGCGGATCCTCTTTCCCATCGCCCCCGAGCGGAACAAGGAGGAGTTCAAGAGGCGGAACGACACCGACTTCGCCTACGAGATCCCCGGTCTCGCCCGCTTCCGCTGCAACCTCTTCCGCGACCGCAAGGGTGTCGGCGGCGTATTCCGCCAGATCCCGAGCAAGATCATGACCGCGGAGGACATGGGGCTCTCCAAGGAGATCCTCCAGCTCTGCCACCTGCCCAAGGGTCTCGTGCTCGTGACCGGCCCCACCGGCTCCGGCAAGTCCACGACGCTCTGCGCGCTCATCGACTACATCAACCGCAACCGCACCGACCACATCATCACGATCGAGGACCCGCTGGAGTTCGTGCACGAGAACAAGAAGTGCCTGATCCACCAGCGGCAGGTGGGAGAGCACACGAGCTCCTTCAAGGACGCGCTCCGCGCCGCCCTGCGCGAGGACCCGGACATCGTGCTCGTCGGCGAGATGCGCGACCTCGAGACGATGGCCATCGCCATCGAGACCGCGGAGACAGGCCACCTCGTGTTCGGCACGCTCCACACGTCCTCGGCTCCGTCGACGGTCGACCGCGTCATCGACCAGTTCCCCGCCGATCGCCAGGGACAGATCCGGGTGATGCTCGCGGAGAGCCTGAAGGGCGTGATCAGCCAGATCCTCCTCAAGAGGATCGGGGGCGGACGCGCTCCCGCGCTCGAGGTGCTGATAGGGATCCCGTCGGTGGGCAACCTCATTCGTGAGGGCAAGGTCTTCCAGATCCCCTCGATCATGCAGACGGGGAAGAAGTACGGGATGACCACGATGACGGACGCCATCCTCGACCTCGTCCGCCGGAAGGTCGTGGATCCCCAGGAGGCCTACGCGCGGGCGATGGACAAGGCGGCGCTCCTCGGCTCGTTCAAGAAGAACAACATCGACACGTCCTGGGCGCCTCCTGAGGCGCTCGCGGGGGCCCAGGCCTGATTCCTATCGCGGAGACGGCCTCATACCTGCGCGTCCCGAGAACGTGAGCACCGCCGGCGAGAAGGCCCTTCTCGTGGGCGTCGCCGTGTCTCGAAAGGCGCGGCGGACCGCGGAATCGTCGGTGGAGGAGCTGGGTCTCCTCACCCAGGCCGCGGGGGCCAAGGTCGTGGGCAGCGTCATCCAGGAGCGGCCGCGCCGCGATCCGGCGACGCTGATCGGGCGGGGAAAGGTCGACGACGTCGTGCGCCTGTCCCACGAGCGCAACGCGAACCTCCTCGTCTTCGACGACGAGCTGAGCCCCGCCCAGCAGCGCAACCTCGAGGAAGCGTCGGATCGGAAGACGATCGACCGCACCCAGCTCATCCTCGACATCTTCGCGCGCCGCGCCCGCACGCGGGAGGGCCGGCTGCAGGTGGAGCTGGCGCAGCTCGACTACCTCCTGCCGCGGCTCGCCGGGCGCGGAGTCCTCCTCTCCCGGCTCGGGGGCGGGATCGGGACGCGGGGCCCCGGCGAGACGAAGCTCGAGACGGATCGCCGGCGCATCCGGCAGCGCATCCAGTCGATTCGCCGCGAGATCGAGCGCGTGAGGCGCGAGCGCCGCACGCGCCGGGAGGGCCGAGCCCGGGCCGCCGCTCCCGTCGTCGCGCTCGTGGGCTACACGAACGCGGGGAAGTCGACCCTCTTCAACGCCCTCACGCGCTCCGACACCGTCGTCTCCGACCAGCTCTTCATGACCCTCGACCCGCTCGTCCGGCGGCTGCGGCTGGGAGGCGGCCGCGAAGTGCTGGTCGTGGACACGGTCGGCTTCATCCAGAAGCTGCCGCACCAGCTCGTGGCCGCGTTCCGGGCGACGCTCGAGGAAGTCGTGCAGGCGGACCTCGTCCTCCACGTCCTGGATTCCTCCGCGGAGGACGTCGAGGAGCGCGAGGCGGCCGTCGAGGCCGTGCTGCGAGAGATCGGGGCCGCCGACAACGCGCGCATCGTCGTCCTCAACAAGGGCGACGTGGCACCGGCGCGCGCCCGATCGCTGCAGGAGGCCAGGGCCGGATCCATCGTCGTGTCCGCCCTGACGAAGGAGGGCCTGCCGGACCTCCTGGCCGAGCTGAGCAGCCGCCTCGCCATGTCTCCGCGCAACGTTCGCCTCCGTTTCCGCACGAGCGACCGCAAGGGGATCGCGGGCGTCTACTCCCAGGGCCGCGTGCTCTCCCACGAGGTCGTGGGCGACGACGCCGTGCTCGAGGCGGAGATCCCGGAGCGGCTGCTCGAGCGCTACCGGGGACACCTGGCTTGATTCGACGGGGACGGCTCGCGGCTCTCGCCGTGGCCGGAGCACTCGCCGGGGGATGTGCCTCGGCGCCCCCTGCGCCGCGCCTTCCCGACACGGAGGACTACGTCTACCCGACGGCGGCGCGCGGCGAGCTGACGCCCGGCGAGGCTCGCAAGGTCGAGGACGCGTGGAAGAAGGTCCTCGCCGGCGACGCCGGGGGCGCTCGCGACTTCGAGAAGCTGCTTCGCGATCATCCCCGGCTCGTTCCCGCCCAGACCGGTCTGGCCTACGGGCGGCTGCGGGGCGGGAGGGCAGCCGAGGCGAGCCGTCTCTTCGGCATGGTCCTCGACGACCGGCCGGAGTATTTGCCCGCCCTCGTGGGGGCGGGAGGGGCGGCGCTCAAGCAGGGAGACGCCGACGCGGCGCTCGGCTTCTACCGGCGAGCCCAGACCGTCTCTCCCAACGACCCCGTCGTCCGCCGTCGCCTGCCGCAGCTGAAGCTGCAAGTGACGGAGAAGCGCATGGCCCAGGCCCGGCAGGACCTCGAGCGAGGCGACGCCGCGCACGCCATCGACGAGTATCGGGGGGCGCTCGAGGCCGCGCCCGAAGTCGGCGGGGTGCGCCTGGAGCTCGCCAACCTCGTGCTCTCGCAGGGAGACGCCGCGGGGGCGGCTGCCCTCCTCGAGCAGGACCCGATGCAGGACCGCCCGGTGCAGCTCCGGCTCGGCGAGATCCTGATCGGCATGCAGGATTACG
>JBKPBQ010000472.1:0-4637 GCA_046726955.1 Acidobacteriota bacterium | reverse complement strand
CCGCGAGCTCCTGCTGCGCGCGTCGGGAGCGGTGGTGGCGGGCGATACGCTCGGCGCGCTCGAGCTCGTGGAGAGCCTCGCCGACTACGGGGCCGACTACCGGAACTTCGCCCGCGAGCTGATCCTGCACTTCCGCGAGCTGCTGCTCCTGAAGGTGGCCCCGGCGGAGAGCGCGCTCCTGGCCGCGGTACTGCCCGAGGAGCGCGAGAGGCTTCGGCCGCTCGCGGAGGCCTTCTCGGAGGAAGACCTCCTCCGGGTCTTCGAGGCGCTCACCGAGGCGGAGACCGAGATGCGCACCGCGCCGGACCCGCGGGTGACGCTCGAGCTCGCGCTGCTGAAGCTCGTGCAGATGCGCCGGCTCGTGCCCTTCGCGGAGCTCGTGGACCGCGTGGAGCGCCTGGCCTCGGGCGCTGTGTCCTCGATGGCGGTCGCGACGGGCCCCGCACCCGCGCGTCCGCGGGTCGTGGCCCCGACGCTCTTCTCGGGCGGAGGCGCCAGTGCGACTCCCGCGCCCGCCGCGGCGGCGCCGGCCGCGACGCCTCCCTCGACACCGGCTCCGTCCGCGGCGCCCTCGCCGAGCGCCGACGGGGCGGCGGGCATCCTCCAGGAGATGATCGCGAAGTGCCAGGCGCGGCCGTCGCTCGTGCAGCCCCTGCGCGGGGCCCAGGCGCGGCTCGACGGCGACACGCTCGTGCTCGAGGTGACGCCGGACTTCGCGGCCTTCGCCTCGATGCACGCCGACGAGTACCGCGAGATCGCGCGACAGGCGTCGAAGCGGCCGCTCAAGGTGCAGATCGGGCAGAGCGCCGCGCCGCCGCCGGCGCCCGCGGCCCCGCCGTCGGCCGAGGAGGTCAAGCGCCAGCGCCTGCGCCAGGAGGCGGAGCGCGAGCCCGCGGTACAGGAGGCCCTCGATCTCTTCGAGGGCAAGGTCGTGGACGTACGCGAAGCCAAGCCCGTCAAGGAGGGCCTGTGAACCCATTCGGCGATCCCCGCAAGCTCATGAAGCAGCTCCAGCAGGCCCAGGAGAAGATCCAGGCCGAGATCGCCGCGCTCGTGGTGGAGGCAGCGGCCGGCGGGGGAATGGTCAAGGTCGAGATGGACGGGCAGAAGCAGGTCCGCAGCATCAAGATCGACCCGGAGGTCGTGAGCAAGGACGACGTGGAGATGCTCCAGGACCTGATCGTGGCCGCCGTCAACGAGGCCGCGCGCAAGGTGGACGAAGAGGTCCAGCAGAAGATCGGCGGCCTCACCGGCGGGCTGAAGATCCCCGGCCTCACCTAGGCGCGGGAGGTCCTCGTCCGAACCCTCGCTCGCGCGCCAGCCGATAGAATAGCGGTGTGCAGGGGTCGGAGTTCGATGAAGCGGAGTTCTTCCGGGCGATTGCGCGCAGCGGTGCGCGCGCGCTCCTGATCGGACGTCGAGCGCTCGTCGCCCTCGGCCTGCCGGTGCTCACGGCCGATTACGACTTCTGGCTCCACATCGAAGACATCGCGGCATTCAACGCGGCCGTCGAGCCCCAGGGGCTCGTCCCGAGCCGCACGCCGGACGAGGCGCGCGGGCGGGGCCGCTACGTGCTCGAGAACGACGAGCGTGTGGACGTGCTGGTTGCCCGCAGCGTGCCGACGGTCGACGGAGTGCGCGTGGCCTTCGACGAGATATGGACCCGCCGCCGAGGGCTCGAGGTGGCTTCTGGAGTGACGATCACCGGTCCCTCGCTGGAAGACCTCATCCTGACGAAGCGCTTCGGAGGCCGCCCCAAGGACCTGGAGGACATCCGCCTCCTCGAGACGCTTCGAAAGGAGGAGGCGTGAAGGCCCTCACACGTCCCAGCCCGGAGGCGCTGGCACGAGCGAGGGCGCTTGCGGAGAGGGTTCTCGAGCCCGAGGAGTTCCGGCGGCTGCTGGCGGTTCCGATCGGCGAGGCCGAAGAAGAAGAAGCGCGTTCGCTCATCCGCTGGTTTTGCCGCCGGTACCCCACGCCGGCGGAGCGCCTCGCCTACGTCCGGCGCGCGTACCGCCGCTGGACGCAGTCGCTCTCGGGTAGCATGCCCGCGGCGACACCGGCGAAGAGCGGGAGCTCCTCGATCCCGTAGTGCCCTAGACTGAGATCTTGGACTATCCGGCCCCCGTCGCCAGACTGATCGAAGAGCTCCGCAAGCTGCCGGGAATCGGCCCCAAGTCCGCCCAGAGGATCGCGTTCCACCTCCTCCGCGGGTCGAAGGACGAGGCCACGCGGCTCTCCGAAGCGGTCGGTTCGCTGCTCGAGGGGATCCGCACCTGCGCGCTCTGCAACGCGATCACCGACCAGGAGACCTGCGCGATCTGCTCCGACCCGGCGCGCACCGACCGGCAGGTCTGCGTGGTGGAGGGGCCGCACGACCTCGTGGCCGTGGAGAAGACCCGCGACTACCGCGGCCGCTATCACGTGCTGCACGGGGCCCTCGACCCCCTGCAGGGAGTGGGTCCGGACGAGCTGCGGATCCAGGGGCTCCTCGACCGCGTCCGCAAAGGCGGGCTCGAGGAGGTCATCCTGGCCACGAGCCCCACCGTGGAGGGCGAGGCGACCGCGGTCTACCTCTCCAGGGTCTTGAAGCCGCTCGGGGTACGCGTCACGCGGATCGCCATGGGGGTGCCCGTCGGCTCCGACCTCGAGTGGGCCGACGAGGTGACGATGGCCAAGGCCCTCGAAGGCCGCCGGGACTACTGATCCGCCGCTTTCCGGCAGGTCGTTGAATTCGCTTGATCTAAGGGATAGGCTAGGCGTTCCTGCGAAGCCCGTCCGGTCGCAGTCGACCCTAACGGGTTCAGAGGAGGATCACGGAATGGCGGCCCCCGACATCGTCATGTACGAGGAGGAATTCAACCAGATCAAGCAGATCATCTCGAAGCTCCGCGTGGACGCCAACGCCAAAGTGGTCTTCCTGGTCGACAAGAACGGGCAGCAGATCGCCGCTCACGGCGAGATCGAGAACCTCGACACCACGTCCCTCGCCTCCCTCACCGCGGGGAACGTGGCCGCCACCGACGGCCTCGCCCGCCTCATCGGGGAGAAGGAGTTCTCGATCCTCTTCCACGAGGGCGAGCGCGACAACATCCACATCTCGATCGTCGCCCAGCGCGTCATCCTGGTCGTGATCTTCGACGAGCGTTCCTCCCTCGGGCTCGTCCGCCTTCGGGTGAAGAAGGCCTCCCAGGAGCTCAACGACGTCTTCGCCCGGATCATGACCAAAGTGGAGAAGGAGAAGGCGGCGGCGGGCGCCGCCTTCGAGAGCCCGTTCGCCGAGATCACGGACGAGGACATCGACAGCCTCTTCAGCGAGTAGGTTGACAGCTATCGACTGCCGATGACCTTCATCAACTACGCCTCGCGCGAAATCAACTGCAAGATCGTCTACTACGGTCCCGGCCTCTGCGGGAAGACGACGAATCTCCAGTGGATCTACGACAAAACGAACCCCAACGCCAAGGGCAAGCTCATCTCCCTGGCCACGGAGACGGACCGCACGCTCTTCTTCGACTTCCTCCCCCTCGAGCTCGGAACGGTGCGCGGGTTCAAGACCCGCTTCCACCTCTACACCGTGCCCGGCCAGGTCTTCTACGACGCGAGCCGGAAGCTGATCCTGAAGGGTGTCGACGGGGTCATCTTCGTGGCGGACAGCCAGGTCGAGCGCATGGACGCCAACGTGGAGTCGGTGGAGAACCTGATGCTCAACCTCAAGAGCCAGGGCTACGACCTCATGACGATCCCCTACGTGCTCCAGCTCAACAAGCGGGACCTCCCCAACGTCGTCCCGGTGGACGAGCTGGTGCGCCAGCTCCGCCGGAAGGAGGAGCCCATCTTCGAGGCCGTGGCCATGAAGGGGACCGGCGTCTTCGAGACCCTGAAGGGCGTCGCCAAGCTCGTCCTCTCCGAGCTGACGAAGGCGGGCTAGGGCAGGGGGCCGGCGCCCCACCAAGATGTTCGGAAAAACCCCCACGCCCGCACCGCCGCCGGAGGCGCATTCGCGACGCTTCACCGACGCGGTCGACGCCGACGCCACCGTGATCGGCCCCGGCACGCAGGTCAAGGGCGAGCTGGTCGCGCAGGGGCCGGTCGAGCTGGCCGGGCTCCTCGACGGCGACGCACGGGTTGAGGCGCACCTGCGCGTGCGACCGGGCGCGCGCGTCACCGGGCGGCTCGAGGCAAAGAGCCTCGTGGTCGAGGGCGAGGTGACCGGACCGTCGGTCGCGGCCGAGCGGGTCGAGATCGGCGCCACGGCCCGCGTCCGCTCCAACATCCGCGCGCGCGTCCTGGCGATCGCGGAGGGGGCCTTCGTCAAAGGCGACGTGCACATGGACGACACCGGCGCCCCCGGCACGCTGACCACCTTCACCGAGAAGCGACGTTAGCGGCTGGCTAGGGCAGGAGGCGAGTGTGGGGTATACTTCCTGGTTGCCGCGGCCGCACGGATCCTCAGTAGCTCAGCGGTAGAGCATCCGGCTGTTAACCGGAGGGTCGTAGGTTCGAATCCTACCTGAGGAGCCAACCCCTCTCTGACGTTTCAACGACTTCTCGCCGCCGTCCTGGCGAATGTCCCTCAACTGTCCCTTTTCGTTTTCGGACTGAGTCGGCTGCAGTGCGAGATACGCGTCCGCGCG
>JBKPBQ010000471.1:0-6583 GCA_046726955.1 Acidobacteriota bacterium | reverse complement strand
GCCTCCAGTCGTGGAGCGCGCGGCTGGGCACGGTGGAGTAGGCGATGGCCTCGCTTGCGCTGCGTCCGCGTCCCGCCGTGGCGGCGGGCGCGACGCGCGAATCACTGCCCGTGAGGCTGGTGCTGATCGCGACGGCGATCGGCTTTCTCGCGCTCTTCCTGGTATTGCCCCTCGTGGCCGTCTTCGCCCAGGCGCTCGAGAAGGGCTGGGCCGCCTACCTGGCCGCTCTCCGCGAGCCCATGGCCGTCTCCGCGCTCAAGCTCACGCTGCTGACCGCCGCCGTGGCGGTGCCCTTGAACCTCGTCTTCGGCGTGGCCGCGGCCTGGGCGGTCGCGAAGTTCGACTTCCCCGGCAAGAACGCGCTCGTCACGCTCATCGACCTTCCCTTCGGTGTCTCCCCGGTGATCTCGGGCATGGTCTTCATCCTGCTGTTCGGGCGACAGGGTGTTCTCGGGCCGTGGGCCGAGGCCCATGGGCTGAAGCTCGTGTTCTCGGTGCCCGGCCTCGTGCTCGCCACGGTCTTCGTGACGTTCCCGTTCGTGGCCCGCGAGCTCATCCCGCTCATGCAGGCCGAGGGCACCGAGGAGGAAGAAGCCGCGCGCGTGCTGGGGGCGTCCGGCTGGCAGCTCTTCTGGCGCGTGACCGTCCCCAACATCAAGTGGGGCCTGCTCTACGGCGTCATCCTGTGCAACGCGCGGGCGATGGGCGAGTTCGGGGCGGTGTCCGTCGTCTCCGGCCACATCCGGGGACGGACGAACACGCTGCCCCTCCACGTCGAGATCCTGTACAACGAGTACAACTTCCAGGCCGCGTTCGCGGTCGCGTCCCTGCTCACCTTCCTCGCGCTCGTCACTCTCGTCGCCAAGACCGCGGTCGAATGGCGTTCGGCGCGGGCGCCGCACACGGAGGACACGCATGTCGATTGAGGTGCGCGGCGTCACCCGGAGCTTCGGCTCGTTCGTGGCCGTGAACGACGTGAGCCTCACCGTGCCCACGGGCGAGCTGGTGGCCCTGCTCGGCCCCTCGGGCTCGGGCAAGACGAGCCTGCTGCGGATCATCGCCGGCCTGGAGCGCGCCGATCGCGGCCAGGTCCTCTTCGAGGGCGAGGACGCGACCGTGCGCGACGTCCGAAAGCGCGGCGTCGGCTTCGTCTTCCAGCACTACGCGCTCTTCCGGCACATGACCGTGTTCGAGAACGTCGCCTTCGGCCTCCGCGTCCGGCCGCGCTCCCGTCGGCCCGAGGAGACGGAGATCCACCGCAAGGTGACCGACCTCCTGAAGCTCGTCCAGCTCGACTGGCTGGCCGACCGTTATCCTTCGCAGCTCTCAGGAGGCCAGCGCCAGCGCGTGGCCCTGGCCCGCGCGCTTGCCGTCGAGCCCATGGTCCTGCTCCTCGACGAGCCGTTCGGCTCGCTCGACGCGCGCGTGCGCCAGGAGCTGCGGCGGTGGCTCCGGCGCCTGCACGACGAGATCCGGGTGACGAGCGTCTTCGTGACCCACGACCAGGAGGAGGCGCTCGAGGTGAGCGACCGCGTCGTGGTCATGAACCAGGGCCGGGTGGAGCAGATCGGCACGCCCCAGGAGGTCTTCGACCAGCCGGCGACGCCGTTCGTGATGGGGTTCCTCGGCAACGTGAACGTCTTCCACGGTCGGATCGAAGGCGGACGTGCGGACTTCGGGTCCCTGTCGGTGGACTACCCCGAGGACACGGGAGGCGAGCCGCGGCGGGCGCAAGGTTTCGCGCGTCCCCACGAGCTGGAGCTGGCACGGGAAGGGCAAGGCGACGGCTTCTGGGCTACGCTCCGCCACGTGAACCCGGCGGGAGCAGTGGTCAAGCTCGAGCTGGAGGACGGCGAGGGCCGCGCGGTCCAGGTCGAGACGACGAGAGAGCAGTTCGAGGCCCTCCGCCCGAGCGCGGGCGAGCGGCTTTACGTGAAGCCGCGGCAGGTGCGGATATTCGTGGCGGAATGAAGGTCCTGTTTCTCGGCGGCACCGGCAATCTCTCCCTGGCCTGCGCGCGCGAGGCGGCGGCCCGGGGCCTCGACCTCACGATCGCGACGCGCGGCCACAAGCAGGTCGCGCTCCCTGGCGAAGTGTCCGAAGCGCGAGGCGACGTCACCGACTCGGCCTTCCTCGCCTCGCTCGCCGCGCGCGGGTTCGACGCGGTCGTCAATTTCATCGCCTTCGACGCCCCGGACGTCGACCGCGACGTCGCCGCCTTCCGCGGCCGGACCGGGCACTACGTCTTCATCAGCTCCGCCTCGGTCTACGAGAAGCCGCCCCGCCACCACGTCGTGACGGAGGAGACGCCGCTCGGCAACCCCTTCTGGGACTACGCGCGGAAGAAGATCGCGGCGGAGGACGCGCTGCGTGAGGCCCATCGCGCCGAGCGCTTTCCCGTCACGATCGTCCGGCCGTCGTACACCTACGGAGAGAGCTGGATCCCCACCACGAGCGGCACCGACTACACGGTCGCCTGGCGCCTGCGCCGCGGCCTGGAGATCGTCGTCCCCGGCGACGGGACCGCGCTCTTCACGCTGACGCACGCCTCGGACTTCGCGCGCGCCCTCGTCGGCCTGCTCGGACGGCCCGAGGCCGTCGGCGAAGCCGTCCACGTCACGTCGGACGAGGTGCTGACCTGGAACCATGTGCACGAGACGATCGCGCGCACGCTCGGCGTCGACCCCCGCATCGTCCACGTCCCCACCGACGTCATCGCCCGGGTCGACGCGCGGCGCGGAGCCAGCCTCCTCGGCGACAAGGCCTGGAGCACGATCTTCGACAACTCGAAGGCCCGCCGCCTCGTCCCCGGCTGGAGCGCGCGCGTCCCGTTCGCGGAAGGGATCCGCGCCTCGATCGACTGGTTCGAGGCGGACCCGTCGCGGCAGAAGATAAACGCGAACGACACCGTCGAGCGGATCATTCGCACGTGGCATCGCGCGGTAGCCGCGATGGAGGGCCGCTCAGGTCTCTAGGTACCTGCCAATCAGGCCCCTCGGCAACCTCGTCTTCGGCGGACATCGCCGGGCGCGCTGCTGACCACACATAGGGCATGCTAGAGTGCCGCCGGTCATGCGTTCCGCTCGAGCCTTTCCCAGCCGAGCGGTCCTGGCCTGGCTCGGCAGCCTTGCGGCGGCCGCTCCCGTTGCCGTAATCGTCGCAACGAACGCCGTCGACACGCTCTTCATGGACGATTGGGACCTCGTTGGCCGGACGCTCGTCGAGGCCCGCTCCGGGCGCCTGGGTATCGAGCAGCTCTTCGGGCAGCACAATGAGAGCCGGCCATTCGTTCCGAGGCTGCTGTTCCTCACGATCGGGACCGCCGGGCGCGGCGACACGCGTTGGCTGCTCGCCGCGAATCTCACCCTGGGCGGGCTGATCTCGTACCTCCTCTTCCGCCTGATCGAGACGACGGTAACGAGGCAGCCGTTGCACTTGTTTGGCCTGGCCCTCCTGGCGAATCTGCTTCTTTTCACGCCGAAGCAAGCTGAAATATGGTTCTGGCCCTCCTATGTCGGCCTCGAGCCGATCGCAGGCCTCTGCGCCGCGCTGGCCGTCCTCCACTCCGGCCTTTCATCCGCAGCGAAGGTCGCGACCGCCGCGGTCCTCTGCCTGGCCGCAACGTACTCCTATGCCAACGGTCTGTTCACGTGGGTGTTGGCTATCCCCGTGGTCGCGACGACCACCAGTTTGCGCTGGCTCGGGCCGTGGGCGCTCGGCTTCCTGCTGAACGCCGCTGCCTATTTTCGCGGTTACGTCCGGCCTCCGGACCTGATGAGCGGCCTCGATCCCATTAGGGTGGCCCACTACTTCCTGGCATTTCTCGGGGCGCCGCTCGGAGTCAATCGCCTGGCCGTCGCCACGATTGTCGGGACTGTTCTGCTGATCGCGTTCGCCCTCGTGTGCGCGTACTGGCTGACCCACGTCCGAGAGGACGCCTTGCGGCGACGCCTTGCACCGTGGCTTTCGCTCGGCGGCTACTCCGTATTGAGCAGCATCGCTGCCGCGGTCGGTCGGTCCAACTTCGGAGTGCCGCATTCCCTGTCGAACCGCTATCTTCCGTTCTCGATGTATCTAGCGGTGGCTCTGGTGGGTGCGATCCCGATCATCTGGTCCGATCGGCGAGAGCACGCTGCGCCCGGAGCGCACGCTCTGGGAACCGTCCGCATGCTGCTCGCGGCAGGCCTCGCGGGCTTCCTGGTGTTGTACGCGGCGTCTGCCGCCATCGGAGTCGGCGAGATGATTCGCGAGAGCCGGATGCTCCGTTACGGCAAGACCTGCTTGTTATTCATCCTCGTCCACCCGGATGAGCGATGCCTCGGCGATTGGGTGTACCCGAGGCCAGAAGCCGTCGTCGAGGTGGCGCGGAACCTCGAACGGCTGGGCTACCTGCGGCCGGCCCTCGTCACGAGCCCAAGGCTCCAGGACCTCGCCGCACCGGGCACGATGCCGGTCAGCCCGGGGGTGTTCGAAAGCTTCTCTGCGCGGCGGGCGCGCTTCGTCGCCGAGGGTTGGGCGGGACGGTCCGCCCGCGAAGGGCCGGCTGATGCCGTCGTCCTGGCAGAGCGGCAGACAAACGGGGACTGGACCCCGATCGGCTTCGCTCCCGTGCTCGTGCCACGTCCCGACATCGCGATGGAGCGCGGTCGGGCCTACCGCGACTCAGGGTGGCGAGCCGACCTGCTCAAGCACGACTTCCGGAACCGCTCGGTCGAAATCAGCGCCTGGGCCTTCGAGCTGGAGACCGGCTCGGCGGCACTGCTCACGAACTCGTTTACGGCCCAGGGTGGGACGAGCACGACCGCGCTGAATACTGCAGGAGCTCGCTCTTCACGCTGACCTACGGACTTCGCACCCGCCCTCGGTGGCCTGCTCGCACGCCACGAGAACATCGGCGAAGCCGTCCACCTTACTTCCGACGAACTGCTGACGTGGAACCATGTGCACGAGACGGCTTGCCAGATCAGGATTGAAGCGTTGGAGAACCGCTGCGCGCCTGGAATCGTAGATATCGTCATGGCGAGGGCAAGCGATCAATGCTCTGGATCCTCGCGAACGATCTCTTGACACGGACTGCGGGAGTGCAGTACAAAGTGGGCATGTCGACGGCGCGGATCGCGATGTGTTGTTGTAGCCAGGCCCGGGTTGTCCCCGGGGCCTCCGATCGCGCGGTCGAGGCTCGCACTCGTTAGGCGGGTCCCAAGCTCGACGGATCGAAGGCCCGGGACGAAAGCCCGGGCCTTTCGCTTTTCGCCCGCGCTTCTCTGCGCGTTCTCGTGAAAAGGAGTCCACTTGAGCTTGTCGACGCCGCTGCCTTCCGAACCCGATCAAGACCTAGACGCCGCCGCCGAGCGGCTGGAGGGTCAGCCGCCCGAGCGGATCCTCGCGGTGGCGGCCGCCCAGTTCGCGCCGCGTATCGCCTTCGCCACCGGCTTCGGAGCCGAAGGTTGCGTGGTCCTCGACATCATCGGGCGCCACCGCCTGCCCATCGACCTCTTCACGCTCGACACGGGGCTCCTCTTCCCGGAGACCTACGAGCTCTGGCGGCGGATCGAGGCGCGCTACCGCGTGTCGATCCGGGCGGTCCGTCCCGAGCTGGACGTCGCGGCCCAGGCCGCGGCGCACGGCGACTTCCTGTGGGAGCGCGATCCCGACGCGTGCTGCGGCATCCGCAAGGTGGCGCCGCTGCGGAGAGCGCTCGCGGGCCTCGAGGCCTGGGTGACCGCGATCCGGCGCGACCAGACCCCCGAGCGGGCGCGGGTGCGCGTCCTCGAGCGTGACGCGCGCTTCGGCCTCGTCAAGATCAATCCGCTCGCGGCCTGGTCGCACGAGCAGGTCTGGGACTACGTGCGGGCGCACGACGTGCCCGTGAGCCCGCTGCACGCGCGGGGCTACCCGAGCATCGGCTGCTGGCCCTGCACGAGCGCGGTGGCGCCGGGAGAAGACCCGCGCGCCGGGCGCTGGCGCGGACGGACCAAGAGAGAATGCGGGCTGCACGCGCGGGGACCCCTCCCGAGCCTGAGCGATGCCCTGACCCTGAAGGAGAGAAGCGAATGACGACCCGGCTCGTGGAACCCCATGGCGGAACGCTCGTGGACCGCTTCGTGCCCGCGGCGGAGGCCGCTGCGCTCGCCGCGCGGGCGGAGACGCTGGTGACGATCACGCTCGACGCGCGGGAGCGCGCCGACCTGGAGCTCATCGCGATCGGCGCCGCCAGCCCCCTGACCGGCTTCCTCGGCTCCGCCGACTACGAGAGCGTTCTCGCGCGGCTGCGGCTGGCCGACGGAACCGTGTGGCCGCTCCCCTTCACGCTGGCGGTGGACGACGCGCTCCGTGCCCATCTCGAGCCGGGCCAGGACGCGGCGCTCGAGGACGGCTCCGGCCACATCTGGGGCACGATCCGCGTGAGCGAGCTCTACCGGCGCGACGCCGTCGAGGAGGCGCGCCAGGTCTATCGCACGGAGGATCCGGCGCACCCCGGGGTGGCCTATCTCTTGTCGCGTCCCGGCTGGCTCGTGGCGGGCGAGGTGAGCATCCTCCCGGGTGCGCTCGACCACCTGCCGTTCGCCGAGCATCGCCGCAC
>JBKPBQ010000470.1:0-10977 GCA_046726955.1 Acidobacteriota bacterium | reverse complement strand
CGTCGACCAGCTCAAGCGGTTGGTCAACGCCGTCGCCGCACGCCTCGACCGGCTGACGTTCAGCTCGATCCACACGTCGCGGGCATCGCTCCCGTGGGACGCCCCGGTCACCCGAGTAGAGGCGGGCTTCGGCTACTCGATCCACCGCTACGTGCTCGCGAAGGCGGTCTACCAGTACAACCACCGCGACGGCGGCTTCACGCGCCACGATGCGAGCCTCGTGGCCGGCCAGATCCTCGTGTGGTTCTGATCGCCATGCGCGCGCTCGGCATCGCCGCCCTCGCCGCTCTCGTGCTCGCCGCCGGCGCTTCCGGACAGGACACCGCGCGTCCCGAGGGACGGCTGGGGACGATCCGCGGCCGGGTGGACGTGCGCCGCGAGCTCGCGCCGGTCGAGCCGCGCCCGAGCGTCGCCGAGCTCGGTCGCGGCCCCGACCGCGATCGCCCGGACCGCCGGCGCAGCGTCGTCTACCTGGAGACGGCGCCCCAGGGCGCCTTCGAGGACCACGACCGCGCCCGCGCCGTCCTCGACCAGCGCAACGAGAGCTTCGTTCCCTACGTCCTCGCGATCCCCGTGGGCGCCACCGTGGACTTCCCGAACAGCGACCGCACCTACCACAACGTCTTCTCCTTCTCGAAGGCGCGGCGGTTCGATCTCGGACGCTACGGGCGGGGCGAGTCCAAGTTCGTGCGCTTCGACAAGCCGGGCGTCGTGCGCGTCTTCTGCGAGATCCACTCCCACATGTCCGCCTTCATCCTCGTGTTCGCTCACCGCTTCTTCGCCACCACCGACGCCGAGGGCCGCTATCGCATCGACGACGTCCCCGCCGGCAGCTACACGCTCGCCGCCTGGAACGACGGCGAGGTGCGAGACACGCGTCCGGTCCGCGTCCCCGAGGGAGGAACGGTGGAGCTCGACTTCGTGGTGCGCTAGCCATGCGTCTGCTCTCCACGCTGCGCAGCCGCATCTTCGTGGCCACGAGCCTGCTCGCCCTCCTTCCCATCGGGCTCACCCTGCAGTTCCTGAGCGCGCGCGCGACCGGCGAGATCGAAGCCCAGCTCCGCCGCGGCCTCAAGGAAGCCGCCTCGCTCGTCCAGCAGCACCACGCGGACCGCGGGCGGATCCTCCTCGAACGGGCGCGCCTCGTGGCCGACCTTCCCCGCCTGAAGGCCGCGGTCGCCACCGCGGATCCTCCGACCATCGACCCGCTGGCCCGCGACTACAAGGAGCGCGTCAAGGCCGACGTCTTCGCGGTCACCGACGGGAAAGGAAAGCGGCTCGTCGTGATCGGGGACGCGACGCCGGCGAGCGCGGGCGTCGAGGGCGCGTTGTCCGGCATGGAGACGGCGTCCGTCCAGGCGGGAGCGGCGGCTCTCTTCGAGGTCGTGACGGTCCCCGTCACCATGGCGCGGCCGCTCGAGGTCCTCGGCACGCTCACGCTCGGCACCGCGCTCGACGACGCGATGGCCGCGCGGTTCAAGGCCCTGACCGGCAGCGACGTGGCGCTCGCCTACGGCGGCCGCGTCCGGGCCTCGACGCTTCCGCGAGAGAGCGACGGAGCGCTCGAGCCGGCACTGCAGAGCGAGGGTGTCGCGAGCGTCCGCCTCGGCGAGGACGACTACGTGGCCGTCCACGAGCCCCTCGGATCGGGCGAGGACGCCCCGCAGGTGATCGTGCTCCGCTCGCGCAGCGAAAGCCTGCGGATCCTGCGCACGCTGCGCACGGCCCTCCTCCTCGCCGCCGCCGTAGGCGTGGCGGTGGCCGTGATCCTGAGCTACGCCGTGGCCCGCAGCGTCACCCGCCCGCTCGCGGTCATCACCGGCACGATGAAGGAGGTCGCCGCCACGGGCGACCTCGCCCGGAAGATCGACCTCTCGGGAAGCGGCTCCGACGAGGACACGCGGCTCCTCGCGGGCACGTTCAACAGCCTCACCGACTCCATCGCGCGCTTCCAGCGCGAGGGCGCCCTGCGCGAGCGGCTGAGCGCGCTCGGGCGGCTCTCCACGGTGGTCGCGCACGAGGTGCGCAATCCCCTCATGATCATCAAGGCCTCGCTGCGCTCGCTGCGCAAGGGCGCGTCACCGGAGGCGAAGGAGGCGCTGGACGACATCGACCACGAGGTCGAGCGGCTCGACCGTACGGTGGGCGACGTCCTCGACTTCGCCCGGCCGGTGCGCGTGGATTGCGCCGTCGCCGACTTGAACGCGATCTGCCGCGAAGCCGTGCAGGCGACGCGCGCCTCCGGCGAATCCCCGGAGATCGCCCTCCTCCTCGACGAGCGCCTGCCCCCGGTGGTCACGGACGCCGAGCGACTCCGCACCGTCCTCGTCAACGTCCTCTCGAATGCGCGGGAGAGCGTGCGGGAGAAGGGCGCGGTGCCGGACGGCGGCAGGCCGCCCGTCGAGCTGCGCACGTTCGGGGTGGGCCCGGCGCGAGCGGCCGTGGTGGTCGAGGACCGTGGCAAAGGGATCGCGGCCGACGACCTGCCCCACGTCTTCGAGCCGTACTACACGACGAAACGGACGGGGACCGGCCTGGGCCTCGCCATCGCCAAGAACATCGTGGAGTCGCTGGGAGGCTCCGTCTCCGCAGAGAGCCGGGCGGGCGAGGGCACCGCCATCCGGCTGGACCTTCCCGTGTGCGGCCCCGGAGGACACTCGTGAGCATGGACCTGCGAGGCGCGATCCTTCTCGTGGACGACGAGGAGCGAATCCTGAAGGCCCTGGGACGCGCGCTGCGCGAGGAAGGGCACGAGGTCGTGGCCACGGCGAGCCCCCGCGAGGCCCGACGCCTCCTCGCCGACCGCGCCTTCGACCTCCTCGTGGTGGACAACCGGATGCCGGAGGTGACGGGGCTGGAGATGATCCGCGAGCTCGTCGCCACCACCACCGAGCAGGAGCGCCCGCACATCATCATGATGACGGCGCACGCCACGGTGGACAACGCGATCGAGGCCATGAAGCTCGGGGCCTACGACTTCCTGCAGAAGCCGTTCGAGGTGGACGAGCTCCTCGTGGCGGCCCGGCGCGCCCTCGAGCACCAGCGGCTGAGCGGACAGCATCGCTACCTCCTCGCCGAGCGCGAGGAGGAGTTCGACCACTACGGGATCGTGGGAAAGAGCCGGGCCGTCCAGGACGTGCTCAACCGGATCGACCGCGTGGCCCCCTCGCGCAGCACCGTGCTCGTGACCGGGGAGACGGGAACCGGCAAGGAGCTCGTGGCCCGGGCCATCCACGACCGCAGCCCGCAGCGCGGCATGCCGCTCATCAAGGTGAACTGCGCGGCCATCCCGGAGCCGCTCCTGGAATCGGAGCTCTTCGGGCACGTGCGAGGCGCGTTCACGGGCGCCGTCAGCAACAAGAAGGGCAAGTTCGCGCTCGCCGACGGAGGGACAGTCTTCCTCGACGAGATCGGGACGCTCACGACCGCGGTGCAGGCGAAGCTCCTCCGCGTCCTGCAGGAGCGCGAGTTCGAGCCGCTGGGAGCGGAGCGCACGCAGCAGGTCGAGGTGCGGGTGATCGCGGCCACGAACCGCGACCTCCGGGCCCTCGTGGCGGAGGGCCGCTTCCAGGAGGACCTCTTCTACCGGCTCAACGTGATCCCCATCGAGCTGCCGCCGCTGCGCGAGCGGCGCGAGGACATAACGCTCCTCGTGGACCACTTCGTGCGCAAGCACGTGCAGCGCACGGGCCGCCGGATCGACCGGGTGGAGAAGGGCGCCCTCGCCGCCCTCGAGGGCTACGACTGGCCCGGCAACGTCCGCGAGCTCGAGAACACGATCGAGCGGGCCGTGGTGCTGGCGAGCGGGTCCGTGATCGACGTCGGCGACGTGTCGCTGATGGGCGCGGGCTCCGCGGCCGCGTCGAGCCTGCCCTCGCCCCGGCTGCACCAGAACGTGGAGTGGGCGGAGCGCGAGTCCGTACGCCGGGCTCTGCGCCAGGCCGCCGGCGTCAAGAAGGACGCGGCGGAGATCCTGGGCATCAGCCAGCGCGCCCTCAGCTACTACCTGGGCAAGTACAAGTTCGACTAGCCGCCCTTTTCGCCGCGCGTAACGCATTACGGACGGCGAAAAGGGCCAGTGTCGAGCCACGCGTCCAGGCCGCTCTTTCGCCAGCGGCACGCCCCTTGCTAAATCCACCGCGGGGGCACGCTATCTTTCCAGGCCGCGTTCCCTCTTAGGAGACAAACCTTGAGCCTACGGATAACACCACCCATCCTCGCGTCCGCTCTCACCCTCGCCTTCGCCATCGCACCCCACGCCACACCGGCGGAGTCCGTGAAGTCCTTCGACATTACGGCCTCGCGCTTCGAGTTCCAGCCCGCCACGATCGAGGTGAACGAGGGCGACCACGTCAAGCTCACCCTCCACTCCGCCGACACGACCCACGGCTTCGCCATCGCCGAGCTGAAGGTCAAGATGAAGATCCCCAAGGGCGGCGCGCCCGTCACGGCGGAGTTCGTGGCGGACAAGGCGGGGACCTTCCAGATCAAGTGCTCCGAGTACTGCGGTCCGGGGCACAAGCAGATGGTGGCGACGCTCGTCGTGGCGCCGAAAGGAGGGCAATGATGAGGCGTTCGCTCGGAGCCGGCATAGTCACTGCCGCATTCGCCAGTGCCTTCGCATTCGGATCCCCGTCGCGATCGGTTGCGCAAACGCCAGCGGCGCCGCCAGGGGCCGCTCCGACATTCGACGAGGACCTCGAGCTCGACCCCTCGGAGCCCGACTTCACCGTCATCACGCTGCCCACGAACCTCCGTCTCCCCAAGCACAAGCTCGGGTTCTTCCTGACCCACCGCTTCGCTCGGCCCCTGGGCCGGGGAGACTTCGGCGACCTCGCGAGCGACTTCTTCGGCTTCGACGGGGGCGCGCAGATCGGTCTGGGGCTCCGCTTCGGCCTCTTCCCCGGCACGCAGCTCGGGATCTACCGCACGAGCGACCGCACGATCCAGCTCTACGCGCAGTCCGAGCTCGTGAGCCAGAGGAAGCACGCCATCGGCGTGTCGCTGCACGCTTCGGTCGAGGGCACCGACAACTTCGGGCTCTCGGATCCGCGCGCCGAGGGGCTTGAAACCGTCTACTCTCCCGCCTTCTCGCTCGTCGTCTCCCGCAAGCTCGGCACGCACGGCGCGGCGTATCTGGTGCCCCGCTGGGTCGGGAACACGCCGCTCAGCCAAAACCAGCCCGGCGACGACTCGACGTTCCTGCTCGGAGTCGGCCTGCGCGTCCGGCTGTACGGGTCGACCTACATCACGGGCGAGGTCCTGCCGCGGCTCGCCGGCTACAAGGGGGCTCTCTGCTCGGTCGACGTCTGCATCGGCGACACCGACACGCTCGTCACGTTCGCGATCGAGAAGCAGGTGGGCGGACACGCGTTCTCGATCAACTTCTCGAACGGCACGGGCACGACGCCGCGCCAGACGGTCACGGACCAGACGCGCGACAACGACTGGTACATCGGCTTCAACCTGAGCCGGAAGTTCTACTGACGTCCCCGCGCGTCCTCCCCGGGCGTCCGCCCGCATAGAATCGAGGCGGGAGGACGCTCGTGCCGGTCGTCGTCCAGAAGTACGGCGGCTCGTCCGTCGCGAACGTCGATCGCATCCGCGAGGTCGCGGACCGGATCGCCCGCACGCGGGCCGACGGCCGCGACGTGGTCGTGGTCGTCTCCGCCATGGGCGACACCACGGACGAGCTGCTCGACCTCGCCCGGAAGGTCTCCGCGAGCCCCGCGCGCCGCGAGCTGGACATGCTCCTCACCGCGGGCGAGCGGATCTCCATGGCCCTCCTCGCCCTCGCCCTGAACGACCGCGGCGTCCCCGCCGTCAGCTTCACGGGCTCGCAGTCGGGGATCATCACCAACGACGCGCACACCAACGCCCGCATCGTAGAGGTGCGGCCGTTCCGCGTGGAGGACGAGCTGCTGCGCGGGAAGGTGGTGATCGTCGCCGGCTACCAGGGTGTCTCCTACAAGAAGGAGGTCACGACGCTCGGGCGCGGCGGCTCCGACACTACCGCGGTGGCCCTCGCCGCCGCTCTCGGGGCCGAGGCCTGCGAGATCTACAGCGACGTGGCCGGCGTCTTCTCTGCCGACCCGCGCGTGGTGCCCGCCGCGCGTCGGCTCGGGGAGATCTCGTACGAAGAGATGCAGGAGATGGCGGAATCGGGGGCGCGCGTCCTGAACGCGCAGGCCGTGGAGTTCGCGAAGGAGCGCGGCATCGCCATCTACGCCCGCGCCGCCGCCGGCGGATCGGAAGAGACGGTCGTCCGCCGCTTCCCGCCCGCGGCTCCGGGCCGCGTGGTGGGTGTCGCGACGGAGAGGGGCCTCGTCCTTCTCACGCTCACCTCCGGAGGCCCCGACGATCTCCTCCGGCTGCTCCAGCTCCTCGACGACCGCGGCGTCCCGGGCAAGCAGCTCCGCTACGAAGCGCCCCGCGGCGCCTCGCTCGTGCTCTCGCTGGAGAACCTCCACGACTTCCCCGCTCTCCGCCGCGAGCTCGCGCAGCACTTCCCGGGAGCGACGGTGCGCGAGGGCCTCGGGGCCGTCTCCGCGATCGGGGCCGGGATCAACGCCCGCTTCGCGAGCGTCCGCGAGTGCCTGCGCCTTCTCACCAAGGAAGGGACCCCGGTCCTCGGCCTCACGACCTCCCGCTTCCGCGTCAGTCTGCTCCTCGAGGCGGGCGCGGTGGACGCGGCCGCCCGTGTGCTCCACCGCGAGCTCGTTGAGGCTCAGAGGCCATAGCGCCGCCGCTTCTTGTAGAGAGCCTGGCGGCTGATCCCGAGCTCGGCGGCGGCTCCGGCCAGCGTCAGATGCCGGGCGAGCACCGCCCGCAGGCGGTCGCGCTCGCAGCTCCGTATCCACGGACGGAGCTGCGCCCTCTCGGCGAGGGCGGTGTGGCGGACCTCGGGCGAGAGGTGCGCCGCCTCCACCGCGAGGGCCGGGCCCTTGATGATGAGCCGCTCCATCTCCCGCCGGAGCTGGCGGACGTTGCCCGGCCACGCGCAAGCCCGCAGAGCGGCGCACGCACAGTCGCGCAGGTGGGGGGCCGGAAGGCTGACGCGTCGCGCCGCCCGCTCCAGGAAGTGGCGGGCGAGGAGGATCACGTCCTCCCCGCGGTCGCGGAGCGGCGGAATTTCGATGACGTGGTCGTTGAGGCGGTAGAGGAGGTCCTCACGGAACCGCCCCTCGTCCGCCCGCCGGACGAGGTCCACGTTCGTCGCGCTCAACACCCGCACGTCGGCCCGGCGCGCGCGGCTCTCTCCGAGCGGGTTGTACTCGCGCTCCTCCAGGAATCGCAGGAGCTTGGCCTGCGCGCGCAGGCTGAGCTCGCCCACCTCGTCGATGAAGAGCGTCCCTCCGTTGGCCCGCTGGACGTAGCCCTCCCGGGCCGCGTGCGCCCCCGTGAACGCCCCTCGGGCGTGCCCGAAGAGCTCGCCGTCGAACAGCTCGTCCGGGAACCCGGCCGCGTTGAACGCCACGTAGGGCCCGCGGTGCCGCCTCGAGCCCGCGTGCAGCGCGCGGGCCACCATCTCCTTCCCCACTCCCGTCTCACCGTGGATGTAGACCGTCACGTCCCACGGCGCGAGCCGCGCGATGTCGCGCCGCAGCGCCTGCATGACGGGCGAGTTCCCGACCATCTCCGGCCGGAATCCCGTGTCCCGATCGTCCCCACCCCCGCCGCCGGGGAGAGCGCTCTCCAGTCCCACGTTCACCTCCTCAGTTGGTCGCGAGGACGCGAAGACCAAAGGCAGAGCACGGCCGCCGACGCGCCGTTGTCACAGATTCCGAAGTGTCACAACGGACGCCCGCGGCGTTTGTTTGACAGGTCCAATAGCGTGCCCTAGTCTGCAAAACGAAATGCTCCGCTTCCTCACCGCCGGCGAATCGCACGGTCCCGGCCTTACCGTCATCGTGGAGGGGCTTCCCGCCGGCGTCCCCGGGGATCGCGAGGCGATCGACGCCGATCTCCGGCGGCGGCAGGGTGGCTACGGCCGCGGCGGCCGGATGAAGATCGAGAAGGACGCGGTCGAGGTGCTGTCGGGAGTCCGGCACGGCCAGACCCTGGGCAGCCCGGTGTCCTTCCTCGTCCGCAACAAGGACTTCGAGAACTGGCGCGACGTGATGTCTCCGGAGCCCCCCGCCCCGGAGACCCCGCGGCGCGTGCTGCGCTACCCTCGCCCCGGCCACGCCGACCTCGCAGGCGCCCTCAAGTACCTGACGGACGACCTGCGGAACGTCCTCGAGAGGGCGAGCGCCCGCGAGACGACGATGCGGGTGGCGGCGGGCGCGCTCGCCAAGGCCCTCTTGAAGCAGGCGAAGGTCGAGGTCCGCAGCCACGTCACGCGCATCGGCTCCGCGGCGCTTCCCGCCGGTCTCGCGGTGGAGTGGGACGCGCTCGCCAAGATCGAGGAGAGCCCGGTACGCTGCGCCGACGCCCCGACCGGGACCGCCATGATCGCGGAGATCGACGCCGCCAAGAAGAGGGGCGACACCGTGGGCGGCGTCTTCGAGGTCGTGGTGCGCGGCCTTCCCCCCGGCCTGGGCTCGTTCGCGCAGTGGGACCGGAGGCTCGACGGCCGGCTCGCGCAGGCGCTCGCCTCCATCCCCGCGGTGAAGGCGGTCGCCCTCGGCGACGGCTTCAGCGCCGGCGAGACGTCGGGCGCCGCCTTCCACGACGAGATCCTCTACGACGACGAGACGGGCCTGCACCGCGGCAGCAACCGCGCGGGCGGCCTCGAGGGCGGGGTTACGAACGGCGAGGAGCTTCGGGCCCAGGCCGTGGTCAAGCCGATCCCCACGCTGCTCATCCCTCTCCGCTCGATCGACATGAAGACGAAGGAGCCGCAGCCCGCCTCCGTGGAGCGGAGCGACACCTGCGTCGTGCCCGCCGCCGGCGTCGTGGGCGAGGCCATGGTCGCCTGGGTGGCGGCGGACGCCCTCCTCGAGAAGTTCGGCGGCGATTCCCTCCGCGAGATGCTCGACCATCTCGAGACGACGCGCGCGCGCTGGCAGGAGCTGCTGTCCCGCCGCGTCGTGGAGGGGCCGTAGGCTTGGCCATCCGCCCCATCGTCAAGTACGGCAGCCCCGTCCTCCACTCCCCCGCGGTCCCCGTCGGCGAGATCGACGGGCAGATCGCAACGCTGCTCAAGGACATGGTGGACACGATGTACGCCGCGCCCGGGATCGGCCTGGCCGCGCCCCAGATCGGCGTGCCCCTGCGCGTCGTCGTCATCGACCTGTCGGTGGGCGAGGACAAGAGCCAGCTCATCCAGCTCGTCAATCCCGAGTTCGTGGAGAAGGAGGGCGAGCAGCGCCACGAGGAGGGCTGTCTCTCCGTTCCCGGATACGGCGGCACGCCCGTCCGTCCCGCGCGCGTGGTCGTGAAGGGCCTCGACGCGGGCGGCAAGGAGCGCGTCTACACGGGCACCGAGCTCCTGGCCCGCGCCTTCTGCCACGAGATCGACCACGTCGACGGCCTTCTGTTCGTGGACCGGCTCTCGCCGCTCAAGCGCGACCTCCTGAAGCGCAAGCTCCGCCGCCGCGTGAAGAACGACGACTGGGAGGAGGAGTAGCGCCGCATTGCGCATCGCCTTCCTCGGGAGCGGGAGCTTCGCGATCCCTTCCTTCGAGGCCCTCCTCGACGCCGGCCACGACGTCGCCGCCCTCGTCACCCAGCCGGACCGCGAGAAGGGCCGGGGACGAGAGCTCGCCCCGCCGCCCCTCAAGCCCGTGGCTCTCTCCCGCGGCGTGAGCGTTCTGCAGCCGCGCCGCGTGCGCGAGCCGGAGGCGCAGGAGGCTCTGCGCGCGCTCCGGCCCGAGCTCCAGGTCGTCGTGGCCTACGGGCAGATCCTTCCCAGGAGCGTGATCGAGATCGCCCCTCTCGGCACCGTCAACGTCCACGCTTCTCTGCTTCCCCGTCTCCGCGGGGCCGCGCCCATCCAGTGGGCGATCGCCCGCGGCGACGCCGAGACCGGCGTGACGACGATGCTGATCGACGAGGGGCTGGACACCGGCC
This sequence comes from Acidobacteriota bacterium, assembly GCA_046726955.1. Taxonomy (GTDB): domain Bacteria; phylum Acidobacteriota; class Vicinamibacteria; order Fen-336; family Fen-336; genus CAVPGH01. Next base: position 963 of record JBKPBQ010000470.1, on the reverse strand, counting down.
CGATGCTGCTTTCCCGGCATATGAGCATCGGACCGGAAGAGACGGCCGACCAGCTCGAGCCGCGCCTGGCCCGACTCGGAGCGGAGGTCCTCCTCGAGACGGTCCAGGGCCTCGCCGCGGGCACTCTCCAACCCATTCCTCAAGACCACTCCAAGGCCACTCTCGCCCCGATCCTCAAGAAAGAAGACGGCCGCCTCGACTGGACGCAGCCCGCGTCCGATCTCGCGAACCGCGTCCGCGGCTTCCACCCGTGGCCGGGTGCGTTCACGACCCTCGCCGGACGCGTCCTCAAGGTGCTGAAGGCCGCGGTCGCTGCTCCCGGCAGCGGCGAGCCGGGCGCCTTCGTGGGCGTCGAAGGAGGAGCCCTCGTCGTCGCGGCGGGATCGGGCACGCGGCTCGCGCTCCTGGAGGTACAGCCGGAGAGCCGAAGGCCGATGACGGGAGGGGCGTTCGCCGCCGGAGCCCGTCTCGAGCCGGGAACCCGGCTCGGCGGCTCGTGACGACGCCGGCGCGGCGGCTGGCATTCGCCATCCTGCGCGACACGGAGACGGGCCCGACCCTTGCCGAGCGCCTCGCCTCGCCCGACGTCGAAGCCCTCGACCCCCGCGAGCGCGGGTTCCTTCACGAGCTGACGCTCGGGACGCTCCGCCGCCGGGGCGCGCTCGACTACGCGCTCGCTCCCCTCGTGGATCGCCCGCTCAAGACGCTCTCTCCCGACGTCCTCGCCGGGCTCCGCCTCGGCGCCTACCAGCTCCTCCACATGCGCGTCCCCGAGCACGCGGCAGTGTCCGAGTCGGTCGAGCTCGTGAGGCGGTCGCGGCCGCGCGCGGCCGGCGTCGTGAACGCGGTGCTGCGCCGGCTGGTGCGCGAGGGCGCGCCCGGGGAGCCGGACTCGCGAGCGGAGCCGAAGCGCTGGCTGACGACCACAGGATCGCTGCCGTCCTGGCTCGCCGATCGCTGGCT
>JBKPBQ010000469.1:0-3673 GCA_046726955.1 Acidobacteriota bacterium | reverse complement strand
GTGCGACGGTCCCACGAGGACGACGGTGAGCGGCGACCGTCCCCTGAGGAGCGAGTAGCCGTAGGCGGCGACGGGACCGGAGTAGCGGAGGCCCGCGTGCGGGCTCAGGAGAGCGACGAGCCGTCCGGCGACGGTCAAAGCACCCGCGTCCGCGAGGTATCCCTCGACGGCGGAGGCGACGGCCGCCGCCTTTCCGGGATACCAGGACCCGGCCACCGCGGCCTTCCTCACGGCGGGACCCATCGACCTCTGCACGGCCCGCTCTCCGTCGGCCCTATCTATACACCCGGTAGTCGATGGCGGGAAAGATGTTGTCGCGCTCCTCGAACTCGCGGAGGATCGGCTCCTCCAGGAATCCCCCGGTCGACAGCATCCGGTAGAGATAGTCGAACCGGGCAATGTGGTCGCGCGTCCGCTTGTTCGCGTACTCGACGGTGGTGTTCGTCTTCATGATGAACGCCCAGTCCGAGGTCTGGGCGAGGAGGAGCTCGCGCGCGGCCTGGTTGAGCGCGCGCCGCTCGCGGTCGTCCGGGTACTCGAAGCGGCGGGCGAGCTCCACCATCCTCTCCGCCGCCACGTCGAGGTGCGGGTAGATCCAGTGGTTGCCCTCGTTGAGCCAGACCTCGGCGTAGCCCTTCGCCCCCCACGTGGACATCGGCGGCTGGGCGATCTCGAGCTCGGGGAAGCGATCCAGGTACTCGGACGGCGTGATCGGCTTCACCAATTCCTGGTCGAAGTGCATCTTGCGGAAGAGGAAGTTCAGAAAGTCCGGTCCCTCGAACCACCAGTGGCCGAAGAGCTCGGCGTCGTAGGGGCTCACCACGAGCGGAGGCCGCCCCAGCGTCCCCGCGAGGTGCTCGACCTGCCGCTGGCGGTTGCCCAGGAAGTCGCCGGCGTGGGTGGCCGCCTTCCCCATCGCCCACTCGCGGACGTACGGCTGCTTGTCTCCGAGCGAGACCTTGCCGGTGACCCGGTAGTACTTGATCCCGAGGTTGCGGCGCTGGCCGTCGCCGAGATAGGGCTCGAGGTAGTGGAGCGGCAGCTCCCAGCCCACGTCCTTGTAGAACTCGCGGTAGTCCACGTCGCCCGGATAGCCGCTCTCGGCGCTCCACACCTGGCGCGACGACTCCATGTCGCGCCCGAAGAAGACGATCCCGCCCGGCGAAACGATCGGGGCGTGGACCCCCGCGCTCGGACGAGGATGCGCGTCCGTGAGCCCGTGCGACTCGAGGAAGCTGTAGCGCAGCCCCACCTCGCGCAGGAAGCGCTCGTGGCCGGGCAGGTACGCGCACTCGGGCAGCCAGATCCCGACGGCGTCGCGGCCGAAATGCCGGCGGTAGTGCTGGGTGGCCACGTGGATCTGCGCCCGCACGGCCTCGGGCACCGGGTCCATGAGAGGCAGGAAGCCGTGCGTCGCTCCGCAGGTGATGATCTCGAGCTTGCCAGCGTCGCGGTGCTTGCGGAAGGCGCGCAGCAGGTCGGAGTCGTACTGCTCGCGGAAGATGGACCGCAGCCGGCGCAGCTCGTCGAAGTAGAACCGCGCGAGGTCCTGAAATCGGTGGTCCTCCTTCCTCGTGCGGTCGATCTCGTGGGCCGCGAGCTCGACGAGACGGTCGAGGTGGCGGTGGTATCGCGAGACGAGCAGCCCGTCCGTGAGCATGGAGACGAGCGGCGGGGAGAGCGTCATCGTGAGCCGGTACTCGACGCCGTCGGCGAGCAGGCCGTCGAGGACGCTCACGATCGGGATGTAGGTCTCGGTCAGCGCCTCGAAGAACCAGTCCTCCTCGAGGAACTGCGGGTACTCCGGGTGCCGCACGTAGGGCAGGTGCGCGTGCAACACGGGGCACCAATATCCGACGGGCATGGCGCTAGCAGCGTGCCTAGCGGCGGTGCACGTCGCTGGCGCCGCCCGGACGGAAGGCGTCGCTGGCTCCGCCCTTCCGCGCGGCGCTGTCGCCGCGGGAGGAGGGGGCCGAGGAGGGATCGGAGGTTTCCGTCGTCCCGTCGACGTTGGGCGCGCTCCAGGGCTCGTTGGACGCGGCGACGCTCGCCTCGTCCTGCCTCACCGCGGCTCCGGCGGCGGGCGGGATCTCTCCGGCCTGCTTGTAGGACAGCCGGCGCTTCGCGGGCTCCGACGACGGCCCGACGCGGGGCGTCGTCACCGTGTTGCTCTTGGCCAGCGTCCGGAACTCCCCGGACGCCAGCGTGAAGCCGAGCTCCGCGCGGTAGGAGCGGCGCGCCGAGTCGGCGCGCACGTACCACCAGCGCGCTCCCGGAGGCAGCAGGATGTCGCTCGCCCCTCCGCTCACCGGGTCGGCGATGCGAAGGGTGAGGCGCGCCACCGCGGCCGCGCGCTCGCCGAGCTGCCGGCGGAGGCTCTCGACGCTCTTCGGGCTCACGTCCCAGTAGGCGAAGAGCCACTCGGGGTCGCGCACGAGGAGGCGCACGCGGTCGATGCCGTAGCTCTCCGGGAAGAGAAAGCGCTCCTCCTCGAAGAGCCGGGGCGGCAGGTTCCGCGGCAGGTACTTGGCCGACCGGATCGTGTCTTCTTCGCTCAGGCCCGGCGGTGCGCCTGTCGGCACCTCCGGGGCGGCCGGCTTCTTCGCCGCCTCACGCCGGCGCGGCGAGACGACTTTCGCCTTCGCGGGCTTCCTGGCGGCCGCCGGCTTCGGCGGCGCGGCGACCTTCGCCTTGCTGTCGGCGCGCGGGCTGCGCGCCGTCGCCTTGGCGTTGCGCGCGGCAGTGCGTGCGGTCGTCTTCTTCGGCTCGACGACCGGACGTGGAGTGGAGGCCTTTGTCTCCGGCGACGCGGGCTTGCGCGCGCGGCTCGCCGCCGGCCTGGCTGCGGCTTTCTTCTTGTCGGCCATGACCGGGCAGTATAGGAGAGGCCGCGCCGCAGCGGCAAGCCAGCCGCTTCGTCAGGGATCTTCGGGAGGAGGCTCGCCTCCGGGGCGGCCCTGGCCGCGCGACTTCCGCATCTCCGTCAGCAGGTCGCGCAGCTTGCGCTCGACCTCGATCTCGAAGACGCGCAGCTTCGCCTGCTGGAGCGGCGTGAGCACCGCGTCCAGGGCGTCGAGGCTCTTCTTGATGCGCACGGGCCCCTCGGCCTCGAGCGTCTTCACCTGCGCCAGGAGGTCGGCCACCTGGGCCTCGGTGGCGCCACCCTCTTCGAGCGTCCGGCGGAGCTGGCGCAAGAGGCGCATCCGGCCCTGCTGGAACTCGCGGCGGTCCGTCTGCAGCTTCTTCACGAGGGGCAGGGCCTTCACGTACTGCTCGTCGCTGAGCCCAAGGCTCTCCTGGAGGTTGCTCAGGACGTAGGCCTCGATCATGCGCGCGCCCTCGTCGCGCGCGCGGCCGGGTCCCATCCGCGACTCGGGCGGCGGGGGCGGCTGCGCCGCGGCCACGGCACCCGGGGCGAGGAGGAAGAGCGCGAGAAGGTGTCTCACAGCGCTCCCGGCTTCGTCCGCTCGTGCAGGAGCTTGGCCACGGCGTCCTGCTCCTCGTCGGACAGGTCGCCGAGCAATTCCTCGACGTCGCGCGACTCGGCGACCGCGGCAATGTCGGATTCCGCGACTCCGGATCCCGCGAGGAGCGCGAGCCCGTCGTCCTCGTCGGCGGGGGGCAGGGCCGACCAGGCCGGGAGCACAGGCCCCGGCCTCGTGCCGTGCTGGCC
>JBKPBQ010000468.1:0-5631 GCA_046726955.1 Acidobacteriota bacterium | reverse complement strand
GGTGAGGAGCGCGTCGGCGGAGGAGCGGACGGTCTCCAGGAAGCCGCGCTGGTCGGGGCTGAGCTCCGTGTCGAGCGTGAGGTCCGTCATCCCGACGATGCCATTCATCGGCGTGCGGATCTCGTGGCTCATGTTCGCGAGGAACTCGCTCTTGGCGAGGCTCGCGCTCTCCGCGGCGTTGCGGGCGGCCTCGAGCTCCTCCGCGCGCAGGGCCAGGAGGGCGGCGCTCGTGAGGCCCCTCCAGTACTCCTCGTGGAGGTGCTTGCCTTCGAGCGCGAGGAATCCGAGGTAGAACGCGAGCATCAGGCTCAGCGCGTAGCCCTGTCCTCCGCCTCGCAGCAGGTTCGTGAGGAGCGGAGGCACGAGCATGAACGAGATAGAGACCCGGTGCAGGTACTGGTTCGGGGAGAGCACGGTCGTGGAGCCGGCGGCGATGCCCGCCGAGCACAGCATGACGAAGAGCGAAGTCCAGCTGAGCTCGTAGAAGCCCATCGTCATTCCCGCGAACGCCCCCCAGATCGCGGTGGCGCACAGGGTCCCGCCCACGAAGAGCTGTCGATACCGGCGGGGGCTCCGGGGATAGAGAGCTTCGAAGCGGAGGGCCAGGTAGAGCCGGCCCACCCCGGACAGGAGGGAGAGCGCGAGCACGGAGAAGACGACCCACGGGTGCTCCTGCTCGTAGGTGGTCGCGAGGATCGTAAAGAAGCAGGAGGCGGAATAGGCGAACGTTCCCGGGATCGAGCGCCGCGCCAGCTCGCGGTCGCCCTCGCGAGCGATGGACTCCCGCTGGCGGGCGTCGAACTCCTTGATGGAGGCGGGAGCGGGAGACGCTATGCGTACCATCGTTCGTCGACAGGGCCCGAGCGCACCTTTTCCACCCGCGCCCCCCTCCGCAAGTCCTGGGCCGGATCTAAGTCGTTGATTCGGCGTATCTGACGCCCGTTCGACCCACTCTCGATGGCCGAGGATCGGCCACCGTGCCGTCAAGACCGGGGTGTGGCGTCGGGCCCACGGGCCGGAGCGAGGAGAGATACGAGCTCGTACGCGACGTGCGACGCCGCCATCGCCGTGATCTCCGCATGGTCGTACGCGGGGGCGACCTCGACGATGTCGGCCGCGAGGAGCCTCAGTCCCCGCAAGCCGCGCAGCACTCCGAGCAACTCGCGGCTCGTGAGCCCCCCCGCCTCCGGCGTGCCGGTTCCGGGCGCGGCTCCCGGATCGAGCACGTCGATGTCGATCGAGACGTAGAGGGGCGCCGTCCCGATCCTCTCCCTCACGCGCGCCACGACGCCGCGCACGCCGAGATCCTCGAAGTCCATGGCGGTGATGATCCGGAAGCCGAACCGCGCGTCGTCGGCGAGGTCCTGGGGCGAGAAGAGCGGACCCCGGATCCCGACGTGCATCGAGTGGTCCTCGAGGAGAAGTCCCTCCTCGAACGCGCGCCGGAAGGGCGTGCCGTGGGTGTAGGACGCGCCGAAGTAGGTGTCCCAGGTGTCGAGGTGGGCGTCGAAGTGCAAGAGGGCGGCGGGCCCGTGGCGCTTCTTGAACGCTCGGAGCAGCGGCAGCGCGATCGTGTGGTCGCCGCCGATCGCGACGAAGTGCGCCGTCCGCTCGAAGAGTGCTCTCGCTCCGGCCTCGATCTGGCCGATCGCCTCCTGGATGTCGAAGGGGTTGCACGCGATGTCGCCGGCGTCGGCCACCTGCTGCTCGGTGAACGGCCGGACGTCGAGGGCGGGGTGATAGTTGCGGAGGAGGCGCGAGGCCTGCCGCACCGCGATCGGACCGAAACGGGCGCCCGGGCGGAAGGTGACGCCGCTGTCGAAGGGTACGCCCACGACGGCGACGTCGCAGCGGTCGACCTCGTCCAGCCGCGGCAGGCGGGCGAAGGTCGAGGGCCCGGCGAAACGGGGCACCTTCAGCGGATCGATCGGGCCCTTCGGGACATCACGTGGTTCCGTCATCGCCCACTCCTTCCCGCAGGGGTTGCGCAATGGCACCCCGGGGGCGCAGCGTCCACCCCAGCACCATCCAGCCCGCGAGGCACGCGAGCTCCGGCCCGGTCATGTGGCCGGGCACGAACGGAACGAGCTTCATGAGCACCATGCCGGCGGCGACGAGGGCGCCGACGCGGGCCGTGAGGATCGCTCCGCGGGACGGAGGCGCCTCCGCCCACGAGACGCCCATGATGAAGCTCGCGCACGCCACGAGCCAGCCTACGGCGATGGCGAGCGAGCCGAGCTCGCTGATCGGCACGAGGGCAGCGTCGCCGAGGAGCGCCCCCACGACCGTCAGCGCCGACACGAACGCGATCGCCCCGTGGGGGGTCAGGAAGCGGTCGTGGACGCCGGCGAGGGCGGGGTGCAGGAGCTCGCGCCGGGCCATGCCGTAGAGGAGCCGCGTCGCGGCCACGAAGCAGCCGTTCCAGACCTTGAAGAGCGACAGCACTGCGCCCAGGAGGATCACGTCGCCGATCACGCGCGAGTCGAAGGCCCGCTCGAAGGCCACGGCAGTGCCGAACGGGATCTGCGTCAGCTCCGGCCACGGGTGCACGTAGGGCACTACGAGGAGCACGGCGGAGTAGAAGACGGCGCCGGCGGCGATCGCGGCGAGGATCGCCTTTCTGAAGCCGCTCCCTCCGAAGCCGACCCTCGCCTCCTCCGACGACTTCGCCACGGACTCGAAGCCGGTCATGTAGTACGGCACGATCTGGAGGATCAGCACGATCGAGACGAGAGCGCCTCCGAGCTCGGGATGCGCGAAGGCGGGCTTCAGGTTGGAGACGCTCCCCTTGAAGAGCCCCAGGATCGTGAACAGCGCGAAGACGGCGAGCAGGCCGAAGGTGCAGACGTTCTGGAACGCCGCCGAGAAGCGGATGCCGCGGTAGTTGACGAGGCCGATCGCGGCGGCGAGGGCGAGGCCGACGGCGAGCCGCGGGAGGAAGACGCTCTGCCCCCCCACGTCGTAGAGCCGGGCCGAGTCGAGCCCGGGCACGACGCGCGCCACGAGCTTGCCGATGGCCACCGCCTCCCAGGGGCAGACGACCACGTAGGCGAGGACGACGAGCCATCCGGTGACGAACGTCAACCATGGGGGAAGGACGCGCTCGGCGAAGGCCACCTCTCCGCCGGCGTCCGGCAGCGCGGCCACCAGCCGGCCGTAGGTGAGCCCGATCGGAACGAGGAGCAGCGCGCCCAGCGTGAAGCCGAGAGCGCCCCCCGCGGGGCCCCCGCGGCGCAGGAAGTCGTCGATGACCACGAGCCACCCGGCTCCCACCATCGTGCCGAAGCCGAGCGTGAAGTACTCGACGCCCCCGAGCCTGCGATCGAGGCGGGAAGCCGGCCGGCCGGAAGCAGCCATGGCGTCGTCCGGATCCTAGTGGACCGGCGCGCGCTGGAGGTGCCAGCGCGTCGCCTGCTCGTAGGCGTTCGCGAACGACAGCACGCCCGCTTCGTCGAACGCCCGTCCGAAGAGCTGCAGGCCGACGGGCAGGCCGTCGGGCGTGAACCCGCATGGGACCGAGAGCGCCGGAGCGCCGGTCAGGTTCCCGAGGTTGACCGTCCCGTACTCGAACCACATCATCTCGCGGCCGAGAAGCCGCGACGCCTCACCCACCTTCGGGACCAGCGTCGGATCGCTGGGGCACGCGAGCACGTCGGCCTCGCGGAGGGCACTCCGGAGCTCCGACTGGAGCTGGGCACGGAGACGTTGCGCCTTGACGTAGTCGGTGGCCATGTAGAGCCGTCCGCTCGTCGCGTACATGCGCACCGCCGGGTCCAGGAGCCCGCGCCGCTCCGCATGTCGGAGGTTCTGCTCGTGGTAGACGGCCGCCTCCGCGCCGATCAGCACCTCGGTCGCGACGTTCATGGCGACGACACCGGGCATCGATACGTCCATGCGCCGGGCGCCGAGCGTCTCGAGCTGGCGAAGGGCGGCCTCGAACGCGTTCTTTACGTCGGGCTCGATTGGATCGACCAGCTCTCGAGCGACCGCGAACCGCCGTCCGGACAGGGACCGACCATTGCCAAGGGCGGCCTCGTAGTCCACGACCGGCTCGGGCGCGCTCGAGGCGTCTGCCGGGTCGGCGCCGGCGATGATGCCCAGGAGGCGCGCCGCGTCGCGCACCGTGCGCGCCATCGGGCCGGCATGGTCGAGCGTCCAGGCGAGCGGCGTCACGCCGTGGCGGCTCACGCGCCCGTAGGTCGGCTTGAGCCCGACGATGCCGCACCGCGCGGCGGGATTGCGGATGGAGCCGCCGGTGTCCGTTCCCAGGGAGAGCGTCGAGAGCCCAGCCGCGAGCGCCGCGCCGCTCCCGCTCGAGGAGCCGCCCGGGTCGCGTTCGAGGTTCCACGGGTTGCGGGCAGGGCCGAAACCGGACTCCGTCCCGCTGCCGGTCGCGAACTCGAGGAGGTTCAGCTTGCCGAGAAGGACGGCGCCCGAGGCCTCGAGCCGGGCCACAGCGGTCGCCGTCTCCTCCGGCACGTGGTCCTTTCCGAGCTTGGAGCCGTGGGTTGTCGGGATGCCCTTCGTCGCGAAGATGTCCTTCGGTGCGAACGGCACGCCGTCGAGGGCGGACGAGGGCGCGCTCCGCGCATACCGCGCCTCCGCTTCCTTCGCCCGAGCCCGCGCCCGGTCGGCGGTGACGGTGATGTAGCTGTTGAGCTTGGCGTCGAGGTGCGCGATCCGCGTGAGGTGAGCCTCCACGACTTCGACGGGTGAGAGCGTGCGCGTGCGGTAGAGCTCCGCGAGCTCGGTCGCGGTCTTCCAGCAGACCTCGTCCGCGGTCACGGCTGCCTCCGCGCGCGAAAGACGATCGGCACGTCGAGCGAGTCGTCGAGCACGAGGGGGCGCAGCTTCAGCTCGGTTTCGAGGATCGCGCCCGTCGCATAGGCCTCGGCGCGGTCGAGGTCTTCGTCGGTCACGCCGAGGCCCGCAACCTCGTTCAGCTCGCGCAGCACTCTCCCCAGCCGGCGGCGGCGCTCGCCCGCCTCCTCCATCGACACCTTCGGCGGCGCCTGTGCCTGTGCCGAGCCGAGCCCGCGGAGAATCGCCGCTCCGCTGGCCAGGAGTGCCACGAACCGCCGTCGCCCTGCACCTCGCATGCCTGACCTCCTGCTGTGGGCGCACTCTATCGCGGGAATGCGTCCCGCATCTTCCTTTAGGGACCCCCGCGGCACGAAACGTGCAAGGTGGGAGCAGGAGGCAGTCATGCGCTTTCGAAGGAAGGAAACCACTGCCGAGAAGGTCGCCCGGGCCACGGGCAGGCTCGCCGGCAAGGCCGTCCGCACCGGAAGAAAGACCGCGGCCGCCATGACGGTGGCCGGACGAGCGACGAGTCGGACTGCGACGAAGGTCGCAGACGCCGTGGCGCGCACGCGCCAGTCCGCGGAGCGCGCCGTGGCTCGCCGAAGGCTCCGCAAGACGCTCGCGAAGGCGGGACGCTCACTGAAGACAGCGGGCAAGGTCGTCGCGGTCGCCGGGCTCGCCGCGGCGGCCGCCGTCACCGCCTCCGAGGTGGCGAAGCGGCGGGGCGAGCCCTGACCCGATCCGCCGTCGGCGTCAGTCGTAGCTGAACATCAAGGAGTGGATCCGGAACCGGCCCTTCTCCTCGATGAGCGTGAGCACGAGCCGGCC
>JBKPBQ010000467.1:0-12114 GCA_046726955.1 Acidobacteriota bacterium | reverse complement strand
GAAGGAAGTCGACACCCCGTTTCGGGACGGTTACCGAAGTCTCTGGTTTCGGTCTCGCTCTTCGGCCTTCCAATCTTCCTGTCGACTCCTTGGACCTTGCACGAGGGAACATTCAGTATCCCGCGAAACGTATCCCATCTGGGCGTCATTGCGAATGGCTCTAAGGCACATCGAAAGGAGTGCGACGTGACTGGTGCAATCGTGACGTATCGCTACGGAGACAATTTTGACGAGCAAGCCGTGAGGAAGATCGCCGAGACGGCTCGTGCCAGGTTTGAAGGGATGCAGGGGCTACGCTCGAAGGCCTTCACGTTCAGCTCCGCAAAGCGTGAAGCCACGAACTTCTACGTCTGGGACTCAGAGGACGCAGCCAAAGCGTTCTTCAGCGATGAGCTTCTTGAGCGTGTAACCGGTCTCTACGGTGTGCGCCCCAGCGTCGAGTTCGTGCAGATTGCTACGCTCGTGGAGAACGCCCGAACGTGACTTGGCCCAAGGACGACGCCCAGCGCTTCGTTGCACCGTAATCGTTGCGTACGGTAGCTAGGAACCGCTGACGGGTCGACAGTATGGGGTTCACCGACCTCCCATCAGCGCCACGACGTCCGCGCGCAGCGCGAAGAACGCCTCGGCGATGAAGCGCTCCGCGTCCGCTTCGGCGGCGCCGTGAAAGTGGGTCACCGCCTCCCCGGCGTTGCCCATCATCCAGCGGACCAGCCAGCTCTCCTTGACCGCGATGCGATAGTCCCGGCTGACGACCGTCATGCCGGAACCGTTCTCGCGGAGCGCGTAGCCCAGGAAGGCGCCCTCTCCCTCGAACGGCCGGCGCAGCGACGCGCGGAGGAGCGGCTTCACCAGGAACGGAATCACCCAGTCGGGCTCGCGATCGAACATGGCCTCGAAGCGCTTCTCTCCCGGCCGACCCACGAGGCGGACGTCGCCCTGCAGTCGGTCGAGGCCGTAGCGGAACATGCCGGCCTGGCTCGTCAGGTCGGCGCGCAGCCGCAGACGGTCCGGCATGGGGCGCGGAGGACCCTCGAGAGTGACGAGGTGACCGTCCCGGATGCGCGCGCGGAGCGTGAGTCGACCCTCTCGGACTTCCGTCGTCCAGAAGAGACGGCCCGCGCCGTCGTCGAAGTCGAGGCGGAAGACGATGGGCAGGACGTGCCGGCGCGCGAAGGAGGCGTAGCGCGGGAAGTTACGATCGAGCGACTCCAGGTCGAGGCGGGCCGCGACCGCGACCGCCGCTGCGCCGGTACCGTCGCGCTCGAGCCGCAGCGCCTCGAGAGTGAATCCCCGTCCGACCGCCTCCACCGTCCGGGGCAGAAGACGACGCAGCTCCGGCCGGAGGTCTCCGTCTTCCCTCGACCCGACGGCGCGCAGTAGCTCGGCGACGCCGTCGGCGATCCCGTCCACCGGCAACGGGCCCAGGCCGACCTCCTCGGTCGACGACCACTCGAACTCCGCGGGACCGAGCCGGCGCAGCGAGAGCCACCCGCGATAGTCGGCCGGCTGCGTCGGCGGAGACGGGTCCTTCCGGACCCCCAAGCGATATCGACCGTCGGCCCGGAAGCCGCTGAAGCCCACACCCCGCGTCTCACCGTCCTGGGCCAGCCAGGCCGAATCGTCGTCGAAGACCCGCGAGGGAACGAGGGACGCGCGGAGGAGCTTCGGGAGTATCGCCTCGTAGGCCGGCTCCCGATCGGTCGGCCCGAAGCACGACCCCAGCGCGCCGAGCGCCTCCCCCACGTTGTGCTGCGCCTCGCTGGGCGTCGCCCCGAGGGTGGGAGGAGGCTCGCGGCAGCCGCCGAAGACGGCGACGATCGCGGGGGCGCAGAAGAGCAGGCGGCGCGAGGGCACTCGGGGACCTCGCGGCCGTGCCCCGCGGCCGCGTCTCCCGATCAGACTAACACCTCGGGGTAGAGTAGGACGATGACGTCAGCGCCTCTGCCCTCCCCTTTGGACCGTCTTCCTCCGTGGGCGCGCAAGGGGAGTCCTCTCGCTCCCGAGGCTCGTCCCCTGCGCGTCCTGTTGCGCGAGAAGGCGCTGCACACGGTCTGCGAGGAGGCCCGCTGCCCCAACCTGGGCGAGTGCTTCTCCCGGGGTATCGCGACCTTCATGCTGCTCGGCGATCGATGCACGCGACGGTGCGACTACTGCGCGGTCGACACGGCGAAGCCGCTGCCGCCGGATCCCGAGGAGCCGGCGCGCGTGGCGGAGGCGGCGCGGCGCATGGGCCTGCGGTACGTGGTCCTGACCGCGGTGGCGCGTGACGACCTTCGCGACGGGGGAGCGGGGCACTTCGCCGCGACGGTGCACGCGGTTCGACGGACGTCCGCGGCGGCGAGGGTCGAAGTGCTGACTCCGGACTTCAAGGGAGACGAGACGGCACTCGGGACCGTGCTCGACGCCGCGCCGGACGTCTTCAACCACAACATCGAGACCGTCCCTCGCCTCTTCCCTCGCGTGCGCGCCCAGGGCGGCTACGAGCGCAGCCTGCGGCTGCTCGCTTCGGCGAAGCGCCTGGCGCCGCGCCAGACCACGAAGAGCGGGCTCATGGTCGGGCTCGGGGAGGCGGACGCGGAGGTCACGGCAGTGCTCGGCGACCTCCGGGAGGCCGCGGTCGACATCGTGACGATCGGCCAGTACCTGCGGCCGAGCCGCGAGCACGCCCCCGTCGCGCGCTACGTGACGCCGGACGGCTTCTCCCGGTTCGAGGACGAGGCCCGCGCGATGGGCTTCCCGACGGTCTACTCAGGCGTCTTCGTCCGATCGTCGTTCAACGCGGAAGAGGTCTTCCACGGAGGGTCACGGCGCTGAGACCGAGCCTCCGTCGGGAGGGTCTCGCCGCGCTGTCCGGCGTCCTCCTCTTCTTCTCCTTCCCCAAGTTCGGGCACGGGGCGGTGGCCTGGGTGGCGCTCGCGCCGCTGCTCGTCGCCCTCCACGGGGCGAGAGTGCGCGAGGGGCTGCGCCTCGGATTCACGGCAGGGGCGATCTCCGCGTTCGGGACGCTCTACTGGACGTCGCTCGTCGTCACGCAGTATGGCGGGCTGAGCGGTCCGGTGGGGCTCATGATCATGGTCCTCCTGGGCCTCGCCTTCGCCGTCTTCCCCGCGCTCTTCGGAGCCGGCGTCGCCGCGTGGTCGAACGCACTCGGCGCTCCCGCGCTCCTTCTCGCCCCCGTGGCCTGGGTCGCCACCGAGATCCTGCGCGCCCACACGTTCTTCGAGTTTCCCTGGTGCCTGCTCGGGTACAGCCAGCACGCCTGCCCGCCGCTCATCCAGGTCGCGTCGGTCACCGCCGTCTACGGCGTGTCGTTCCTCGTCGCCCTCGCCTCGTCGCTCCTCGCCTACGCGGCGGTCGAGACCCGGCCGGCATTCCGGCGGGCCGCGCTCGGCGCGTGGCCGCTGCTCATCGCGGGGACATGGGTGCTCGGCGCCTGGGCCATGAGCCGCCCGCTGCCGGAGGAAGGGACGATCAAGGTCGGCCTCGTGCAGGGAGGGATCCTGCAGGAGGACAAGTGGGTGCCGGAGAACGCCTGGCAGAACATCAGCCGGCACCTCGCGCTGACGGACGAGGCGGCAGGGAAGGGGGCTCGCCTGGTCGTGTGGCCGGAGTCTGCCGTCCCATTCCTCTTCGACGAGAACCCGGCGCTCGCCGACGCGCTGCGCGCCACGGTGAAGCAGCGCGGCATCTACCTGCTCTTCGGCAACGACGACCGCGATCCCGATCACGTGTACGTCGGGGCCAAGCTCCTGACGCCCGAGGGCGAGCTCACGTACCGCTACCACAAGATCCAGCTCGTCCCGTTCGGAGAGTACGTCCCCCTCCAGCCTCTCCTCACGCTGGGGGGACGCGTGGCCGCCAAGGTCGTGCAGCAGGTGAGCGATTTCACCCCGGGACGCGACGCCGCGATCGCGGAGGCGGACGGTCACCGCCTGGGCGGGTTCATCTGCTACGAGTCGATCTTCCCGCACCTCATCCGCCGCTTCACGGCGCAGGGCGCCGAGCTCCTCGTCAACATGACGAACGACGCCTGGTACGGCCGCACCTCCGCCCCCTACCAGCATCTCGCGATGACCGTCTTCCGCGCGGTGGAGAACCACCGCTACCTCGTGCGCGCCGCGAACACCGGCATCACCGCCGTCGTGGACCCGCGAGGCCGAGTCGTGGCCAGGACCGCCCTCTTCGACCGCACGGTGCTCGTGCACGACGCGGGGCTCCTCTCGGAGAGGACGTTCTACAGCCGCCACGGCGACGTCTTCGCCTGGAGCTGCCTGGCCGCGGCGCTCGGCACGACGCTCGCGGCCCGGCGCGCGCGGGCCGCCCGCTGACGGGCCGCGGAAGCTCTCCGTTACAATGACGAGTGGAGGCCTCATTTGACCGACGATCTTTCGGAGCGCTTCGAGTCGCTCGCCGCGAGGGCCGCGGACATCCGCGGCTATCTTTGAGGAAGACAAGATCAAGGCGGAGCTCGATCGCCTCGGGGAGCGCATGTCCGGGGCCGACTTCTGGAAGGACCAGCCGGCGGCGCAGAAGGTCATGCAGCGGCGCAAGCGACTGGAGGGCGACCTCGACCTCCTGAAGCGCCTGCGCACCCAGCAGGATGACGCCGGCGTTCTCGTCGAGTGGGGAGAGGCCGGCGAGGACGTGCAGAAGGACCTCGGCGCGGCCCTGACCGCGTTCGAGGCTACGGTGGACGGCGCCGAGCTCCAGAAGATGCTGGGCGGCGAGCACGACCGCGCCAACGCCATCCTCACCATCAACTCCGGGGCGGGGGGGACGGAGAGCCAGGACTGGGCGGAGATGCTCCTCCGCATGTACCTGCGGTGGTGCGACCGCAGGGGCTACAAGCGCGACCTCATCGACATCCAGGCCGGCGAGGAGGCGGGGATCAAGAGCGCGACCGTGATCGTCCAGGGGGAATACGCCTTCGGCTACCTCTCCGCGGAGGCCGGCGTGCACCGGCTCGTGCGCATCAGCCCCTTCGACTCCGCGGCCCGCCGCCACACCTCGTTCGCCTCCGTCTTCGCCTGGCCCGAGATCGACGAGACGATCGAGATCGACGTCCAGGAGAAGGATCTCCGGGTGGACACGTACCGGAGCAGCGGGGCCGGTGGCCAGCACGTGAACGTGACCGACTCCGCGGTGCGCATCACCCACCTGCCCACCGGCATCGTGGTCTCGTGCCAGAACGAGCGCAGCCAGATCCGCAACCGCGAGGTCGCGATGAAGATCCTGAAGGCGCGGCTGTTCGACCTCGAGATGCAGAAGCGGCAGGAGAAGCTGAACGCGGTGGAGGCGGCCAAGAAGGACATCGCCTTCGGCAGCCAGATCCGCTCCTACGTGATGCACCCGTACCGGATGGTCAAGGACCACCGCACGAAGTACGAGGTGGGCAACGTGGACCGCGTCCTCGACGGCGACATCGACGACTTCATCAAGACAGCGCTCGTGGCCAAGGCCAAGGGGACGCTCGGCCAGCCGGTGGCGGCCGAAGACTAGGGGCAGGACGGAGAAGCTCGTGCGCGCGGTCCTGGGTCTCTGCCTGGTCGTCCTCCTCGCCGGCGGCTGCGAACGCCGGGCCTCGTCGGCGCCTCCCGCGACGGCGGCGAGCGGCAGTCTCTCCGCCGAGATCGCCTACGAGAAGGACGTGGACGGCAACACCGACATCTACGTGATCCCCGCGGGCGGGGGCGTCGAGCGGCGCCTTACCGACGAGCCGCGGGGCGACGGCATGCCGCGCTGGACTTCCGACGGCAAGCGGATCGTCTTCAACTCCGAGCGCACCGGGGAGTGGCAGCTCTGGGAGATGCAGGCGGACGGCAGCGGCCTGCGGCGGCTCCGGACGAACGACGCGCGCGAGTTCCAGTCCGACCCCTCGCCCGACGACCGGCAGATCGCGTTTCTGTCGTACATCGAAGGCCACGAGAAGCTGTTCGTGATGGACAGGTCGAGCGGGGCCGCGCGCGTGCTCGTGGACCACGGCGACGTGATCCTCGGCAACCCGCATTGGAGCCCGGACGGGAAGCAGATCACGTACTCGTCGAACGCCCACATCGGCCACCAGATCTACCGCATCGACGTGGCCACGGCCAAGGAGTCGCGCGTCTCGGGACTCACGAGCGGCGGCTGCGAGCCGCGCTTCAGCCGCGACGGCAAGAAGATCGTGTACGTGAGCCGCGGCCACATGCGTCCCACGAGCCGCCTCGTGGAGCACGACATCGAAAGCGACGAGGAGAAGGTGCTCGTGGACTGGCCCGCCCTCAACTACGATCCCGTCTACTCGCCGGACGGGACGGAGATCGCCTTCGCCTCCAACATCACGGGAGAGTGGGTCCTCTACCGCCAGCGGCTGTCCGACCAGAAGTCGTGGCGACTCACCTTCGGCAAGGGCGGGGCGCGCTCGCCCGACTATCGGCCGCGGTAGAGCCTACTCGTCCGTGTCCTTGGGCGGGCTCGTGAGGGCCACCTTGCTCGCGCGCAGGAACGTGACCTCGCCCTGCGCCTCCACGCGCCCGGTCACCTGGAGCCAGCGCGCGGTGTCTCCCTTGTAGGCGGGGTCGAGCCGCCAGCCCTTGCCTTCGGGCTTCTTGCCCGTCACCCAGATCGCGCTCGGGCCCAGCTTCAACACCCAGTCGGCTTGTGTGCGCGCCGAGCCCGCGGGGAGGTCGCCGTAGAGGTCGCGGCCGGCGAAGAGGCCGACGACCGTCACGGTCTCTCCATCGTGCCGCGCGCCGTCCGTGGCGAGCGCGACGAGATCGATCCCGCCGGGGCCGGCAGGTCGCGCCTCGCTGGTGCCGATGTCGGACAGGTTGAAAACGGAGATCGAGACGCCCGGCCAGTCGCTGCGCGCGTCGGGGAGCGGCGGCAGCTCCGGGTCTTCGCACTGGCTCGCGAGCATGCGTTGTCCGCGGCAGGCCACGGTCTCCTGCCGCGAGGGCAGGACGCGCACGATGCCCGTGGCCTGGACGCGGCGGCCCAGGACACGTGAGGCCTCGTGCGCGTCGCCCACCGCGGGGATCACGAGCACGCGCGCCGCGCCGTCGACGAGGACGAGGTAGTCCCGGCTGGACGTGAGCACGCGGAGATCGCCGCTCGTGACGACGTTCGTCCGCTGGTACTGGTCGCCGTTGTTGGCGATGCGGTACAGGTCGAGCGGCTCTGGAGTGCCGTAGCGGGCAAAGGCAGGCGGGGGCTCGGGCGGCTTGACCTGCGAGGGTGAGGCGTGGCCGGCGAAGAGGAGCGCCAGGCCCGCGACCGCCGCTCGCCGGGCACCGTGCCGGAGCCGCATGCGCTCAGTATGCGTCAATGCGCGCGCGGGCGCGCGGCGGGGCGCGCCGCGTCCTCCGCCGTCTTGCCGGGCCAGAACATCTGCGTCGTGAGGTACTCGTCGCGCGGGAAGAGGTCGGTGTCGATCTCGACCAGGGCCGAGCGGTCCGTCTCCGGGCCGGCGACGACCGGGGCGTGGTTGAGCGCGGGTCCCATCAGCGTGTCGAGGTCGATCCCGGCCCGGACGAAGCGGGCCTGTGTGAAGGGATCGGACAGGCGCGCGCGCAGCGCCTCGCGATCGTAGGCGATGGGCTCGTTGCTTCCGAGCATGGTGTCCCCGAACTGCAGCGCGTGGGGAAACGCCTTCAGGAAGGCGCCCTTCACCCGCGCCGTGGGGGCCCAGGTCACGCCGAGGCCGCCGGGACGGAGCCGCTGCCGAAGTAGAACGAAGTACTCGTACGAGTAGAGGTTCCCGACGTAGGGCGTCCCCGGGCGCAACGCGTCCGCCTCGATCACGTCGAAGCGGTCGGGCGAACGCAGGAGGAACGAGCGGCCGTCGGTGAAGGCGAAGCGCACCCTCTCGTCGCGGAGGAGGACGTCGAGCCCGCCGTAGCGCTGCTGCCGGCCCAGGAGGCGCAGCGTGTCGAGCTGCGGCCTCACGATCTCCGCGCAGTCGAGACGCACCGTCTCCCGGCGTGCTCCCAGGCCGAAGAGCGTGTCGCCCGAGCCGAGGCCGATCGCCATCACCCTCTCCGGCCGCGGGTGGAGCAGCACCGGCAGAGTGCCGAGGAAGGTGTGGTAGCCGCCGTAGGGAAGCTGGCTCTGCCCGAGTCCGTCCACGTAGACGACCGTCTGGCCCTCCTCTTCCTTCAGCACGGAGAGCCCCGACCCGTCCTCCCCGAACAGGATGCGGTCGGGTCGCGTGCCGTGGAGCGTCGCCCAGAGGACGGGCGCCTGCGGGACCGCGGTCACGGCCGCCGCGACCAAGGCGGCCGCGAGGGCGAGCCCGGCGACCCGGCGGCGCGGCGGCAGATGGAACGCGCACCATAGGAAGAGGAAGACGCCGCTCGCGGCCATCAGGAAGCACAGCGTTCCCGGCGTGCCGAGCGTGTGGAGGAGGACGAGACCGCAGAGCGCCGATCCCATCATGGAGCCCACGATGTTCGCGGTCTGCAGGCCGCCGACGCGGCGGCCGAGCAGCGCGAGATCGGTCTGGACCGCCCGCTGCAGGTAGGGATAGCTGAGGCCCATGAGCAGGGTGGGTGGACCGATGACGAGGAGCGGCACCACGACGTAGAGCAGCGCGAGCTGCCCGGCGAGCTTCTGCGCGTAGGGAGCGATGTCGCCGGCCGCGCGCAGCCAGCGGAAGGCGGAGCGGATGGCGTCGTCGAGGTCGAGCGTCTCGTACTGCCCGAGGTACTCCCAGAGCGGCTGCAGCCAGGAGACGCGGGACACGCCGGCTACGAGCAGGGCGAGCGACAGGCCGGCGTAGAGGCCGATCCCCGCCTGCAGCAGGAGGAACGTGGAGGCCGGCCGCCGCGACCGCCGAGCCGCGCGCGTGCCGAGGAGCGCTCCTCCGCCGACGCCGGCGAGGAAGATCGCGAGGAGCGTCGAGAACGTGAACGAGCTCGGCTTGTGGATCGTCCCGAGGAGGCGGAACCACAGGATCTCCAGGCCGAGGGCGACGAAGCCGGAGAGGGCGTACAGGACTGTCCAGAAGGCGGGGCCGCGTGCGGGGGCCTTTTCTTCATCGACCCCCCACCCTGTCCCTCCCCACGTAGGGGGAGGGGATCGTTGTTCCGCGGCCGGCGCCGCGTCTTTGTCCGACGCCGCGCCTTCGGCTGTCGGTTGAGTTCGCCTCGGCAGCAGGGCCAGCGCGGCCAGCGCGCACAACAGGTTCAGGCAAGCCCCCACGCGCAACGAAGCCTCGAAGCCGATGGCGCGGGCGAGCACCCAGACCGTGACGAGCGCGCCCACGGCGGCCCCGAGCGTGTTCCACCCGTAGAGCGAGCCGATGCGGGCGGGCGCGGCGTCGGTCGAGTCGGTGAAGGCGCGCGACAGCAGAGGCAGCGAAAGCCCCATGAAGAAGGTCGGCCAGAGGAGCGTCAGGAAGAGGACGGCGGCCACGGCGGGCAGCGGCAACGGGCGCTGGCCGAGCCGGAGGTAGAGCATGTCGTAGAGCAGGAAGACGCTCAGGAAGGCGAAGATCGAGATCGCGAGCTCGGAGAGCGCGAAGGCCACGATGCGCCGGCGAAAGGAGAGACGGTCCGCGAGCTGGCCTCCGGCGAGGCTGCCGAAGCCGAGTCCGCCCATGAACGCCGAGACGATGAGGGTGATCGAGAAGACGTCGGCTCCGCTGAAGAAGGTGAGCAGCCGCTGCCACACCGACTGGTAGAGGAGGGCCGCGAAGCCGCTCAGGAAGAAGACGGCCAGGAAGAAGGGGTAGGCGTTCAGGGCTCGGGGGCTCCCGCCGAGGCGGCGAGGAGCGCCCGAGGCTCCGTGCCCGCCACGAAGGACTCCATGCGCACGCCGGGCGTGCCCGGACGCCCGGGCCGTCCCATCTCGTCCACCGGCACGAAGACGATGTTGCCCGGGATCGGGTACTCCTCGATGGGCGCGTCCTTGCGGACGGCGGCCCAGAAGTCCATCCAGATGGGGAGCGCCGCGTGGCCGCCCGTCTCGTCCTTCCCGAGGGAGTCCTTCTTCTCGTCGAAGCCCACCCAGACGCCGGCGGCGAGCGACGGCTCGTAGCCGATGAACCAGGCGTCCGTGAAGTCGTTCGTGGTCCCCGTCTTGCCCGCGATCGGCCGCTTCAGCGACTTCGCGCGCACGGCCGTGCCGCGCTCCACGACGCCGCGCAGCAGGTTCGTGAGGATGAACGCCGTGTCCGCGCGGATCGCGTCGCGGGCCTGCGGGCGCGCTTCCTCCACGATGTTCCCGTCGCGGTCCGTGATGCGCGTGATGAGGTACGGCTTCATGCGCAGGCCCTGGTTCGCGAAGGTCGCGAAGGCGGCGGTCATCTCCGTGAGCGTCGCCTCGCCCGCGCCGAGGGCGATGGGCAGGAAGGGCGGCAGCTCGCCGGCGAGGCCGAGCTTGCGCGCGTACTCGATGCCGGTCTCGATCCCCACCGCCTGCAGCGCCTTCACCGCGGGAATGTTCCGGCTGTTCTCGATGGCGTGGCGAACGGGGATGGGCCCGAGGAACCGGAAGTCGTAGTTCTGCGGCGCCCAGACGGTCTTGTTCCAGGGATTCGGAAACGAGAGCGGCGCGTCCACGATGATCGTGGACGGCGTCCAGCCCAGCTTCTCCAGGCAGGCCGCGTAGACGATCGGCTTGAACGCCGATCCCACCTGGCGCCAGGCCTGGGTCGCGCGGTTGAACTTGCTCTTCTCGAAGTCGTAGCCGCCCATCATCGCCCTGACCGCCCCCGTCTTCACGTCGAGCGCGAGCATCGCCCCCTCGACCTTGGGCTCCTGCTCGAAGAGGACCTTCGCTTCCTTCCTTCCGCCCTCGTCGGAGAGCGACTGGATGACGAAGGGAGCGATGGCGCCGCGGGGGAGAGCCTCGGCGACGCTCGTCTTCCTCGTCCAGGCGATCTCCGCGGGTCCCACGCGCGCCTTGTAGTCGCCGATCTGCACGAGGGCGAGCGCCCGCTCGGAGGCGAGGACGACGCCGCGCACGATGTCGCCCTCCCGGATCGGCCAGTCCCACTCGTCGAGGTGGATGGGATCGGGGAACTCGCCGTCGCGGAGGACCGTGGCCTCCGGCTTCACGAAGCCGCGCGCGCGGCGGTCGAGCGTGAGCAGCCCCTTGCGGAGGGCGCGCACCGCCTCTCTCTGCATGGCGGGATCGAGCGTCGTGTAGACGCGCAGCCCGCCCTGGTAGATGCGCTGGCTGCCGTACTCCCGCTCCAGGTACTTCCGGACCTCCTCCAGGAAGTGGGGAGCGATCGAGGGCGGGTCCTTCTTTGGCCTGAGGCCGAGAGGCAGCTTCTTGGCCTGCTCCGCCTCGTCCTCGGTGATGTACTTCTCCTCCGCCATCCGGTCGAGCACGTGGTTGCGACGGGCGAGCGCGCGGTCGGGAAGCTCGATGGGGGAGAGGCGCGTCGGGTTCTGGGGCAGGCCGGCCACGAGCGCAGCCTCCGCGAGCGTCAGGTCCTGGATCGACTTGCCGAAGAAGAACTGGCTGGTGGCCTCGACGCCGTAGTTGCCGTGGCCGAAGTAGACCTGGTTGCAGTAGAGCGTGAAGATCTCCTCTTTCGTGAAGTTCTTCTCGATCTGGAAGGCGAGGATGACCTCCTTGATCTTCCGCTCGTAGGTCTTCTCCGGCGTCAGGAAGAGCAGCCGCGAGAGCTGCATGGTGAGGGTCGAGAACCCCTGGCCGCGGCGGCCGGAGCGCAGGTTGGCGAGGGCGGCCCCGGGGACGCGCCAGGGGTTGATGCCGATGTGCTTCCAGAAGTCCGCGTCCTCCACGGAGACGATCGCGTTGCGCAGGACGGGCGGGATGTCCTTGAAGGAGACGACGACACGCTTCTCGATCGCGAACTCGCCGAGCACGGATCCGTCGGCGGAGAACACCTGCGTGATGATGTTGGGCTGGAAGTCCTCGAGCGACGTGACCTGGGGCAGGTCCGACTCGAACGCGAAGAAGACGCCGAGCAGCGCGCCGCCGAGGATGGCGCCCACGAAGAGGGCGGTCACGACCGCGCGGCGCAGGGTGAGGATACGGGGCGCGGGAGCGCGGGCCGCGAAAACCGCCATTGCCCTCCGATTATGAGGGCCGGCCGGAGCTAGTCCAAACGGTGCGTCGGGACGCTCAGTTGTTGCGGTCCTTGGCCCGAGGGTG
>JBKPBQ010000466.1:0-6610 GCA_046726955.1 Acidobacteriota bacterium | reverse complement strand
AGCACGCGGGCCGAGCGCAGGTCATGGCGGTCCTCAAAGCCAACGCCTACGGGCACGGTCTCGCCTCCGTGGCGCGCGCGCTCGCCCCGCTCGCCGACGCGTTCGGGGTGGCGCTCGTCGAGGAAGGCATCGCTCTCCGCCACCTGGGGCTCGAGAACCCCATCCTCGTCTTCGGCGGCACCTGGACGAAGCAGATCCCGCTCTTCCTCGAGCACCGCCTGACGCTCACCGTTCCTTCCCTGGCACGGCTGCGCGACGTGGAGGAGGCGGCCGCCGCCCGCGGGTTCAAGGCGCGCATCCACCTGAAGATCGACACGGGAATGGAGCGGATCGGCGTGCACTACTACAGCGCCGAGAGCCTGCTCGAGGCGGCCGCGCGCTCCCCGCACGTCGAGGTGGAGGGCATCTACTCGCACTTCGCGAACGCCGACGCCGAGGATCTCGCGGACGCGCGCCGGCAGCTCTACCGCTTCTCCGAAGTCCTCGCCTTCTACGAGCGGCGGTCGATCCCGGTGCCCGTCCGCCACATGGCGAACTCCGCGGCCATCCTGCGGCTGCCCGAGAGCCACCTCGACCTCGTCCGGCCCGGCATCCTTCTTTATGGCGTGTACCCGTTCGCCGACGCGCCCCGGACGGTCGAGGTCGCGCCGGCGCTCTCCTGGAAGTCGCGGGTCGTCTACTTCAAGGTGGTGCAGGCGGGGAGCCCCGTGAGCTACGGCGCTACCTGGTCGAGCGACCATCCGGTCCGCATGGTCACCGTCCCCGTCGGGTACGGGGACGGCTACTTCCGCAGCCTCTCCGGCCGCACCGAGATCCTCCTTCGGGGAAAGCGCTACCCGCAGGTCGGCCGCATCTGCATGGACCAGATGATGGTGAACATCGAGGACGGCACCGGTTACAACGGCGACGAGGTCATCCTCCTCGGCGAGCAGGAAGCCGACCGCATCACGGTGGAGGATCTCGCAGAGCGCGCGGGGACGATCCCCTACGAGGTGCTGACCGCGATCAGCGAGCGGGTGCCGCGCGTCTACGAGGACTGACCGATCTCAAGGCTGCTTCGGCAGGTCCAGCGCAGGATTGCGCGCGAAGAAGTCGAACGGCCGGATCTCGAACGAATGCCAGACGGTCGGCATCACCGGCCAGTCCTCGGCCCGCACGACGTGGTGCATGCCCAGCGTGTACCAGGCGACGATGTCGGTCGTCTCGATGGGCCGGTCGGCGGCGGTCCAGGCGGGAAGTCCGTCGCCGCCCCGGCTCTGCAGCGTGTGCTCGCCCGCCGCGTAGACCTCGGCGTCGCGCTGCGGCGTGATCCAGAGGGCATGTCGGATGAACGCGGCGCGCTTCTGCGGATAGTCGTCCGCCAGCAGCAGCGACGACGCGCTGTGGCCGGGCCGGATCTCGTAGCTCGTCGGATAGCCGAGGGGGCCGATGGCGGCCGGGTTCACGATGCGCCAGTAGCCTTCGCCGTCGGGGTGCACGTCGAGCTGCGCCTCCGACTCGCGCGCGGCCGTCCGCGACTCCACCACCCACACGCTCCGGCGCGGGTTGTCCTTCGGGAGCGTGCGCGTGGTCAGACGGTCGACCACGAAGCTGTTGGTCGGGCCGTCCACGTCGAGGTCGAGGCGGAAGCAGAAGAAGTGGTCGTGGTTGACGGCGACGGTGTGCTCGGCGACGAAGCGGCCGTACGCGTCGTCGCGCTTGCCGGGCTCCGCCGGCTCGGCGGCGGTCCGGCTGCGCACGGCCTTCACGCTCACGACGCCCGTGGCCCCGATCATCACGTTGATGCTGCCGTCCTGCCGGAACACCCAGTCGAAGACGTAGTCGTAGTTGCCGAGGGTGGTGGCCCAGCGCAGCACGAGGTCGCGCCGGGCCCGCGCCGCGACGATCCGCTTGTCGCGGTGCGTCCAGGCGACCTCGCCGCCGAGCCGCTCGAACAGGCAGGCCGCGCGCGCGATCTGCTGGGGAGCCCCCCGCTCGTCGGCCACCACGGAGTCGAAGAAGACGCCGTTGGCCGGGCACTCGCTGCCGGGCTCGAGCGGCCGCGCCAGGCCGGCGCCGCCGTAGTCGCCGGCGTCGAGATACGTGAGGTTGTACCAGCCGATCGCGGGATCCATGTAGGGGACGAACAGCTCGGACAAGCCTCCCTCGTACATCACCGAGCGGAGGCGGTCTCCGTCCTCGTAACCCACGCCGGAGACCACGACGCCCCGACGCGGCTCGACGCGGAAGTGGAAGCGCCATTTCTGCCAGGCCACGTCGTGGCCGTTCAGGCGGAAGCTGGGGCCGCGCGGCTGCTCGACCGTGATGGGCTCGGGTGGCGTCCGTGTCTCGCCGATCGTCTCTTCGTCGAGGTCCACCGGCCCGCGCGGCATGGGAACGGCGCCGGTGTCGATCACCTGCAGCACCTTCCCGGCCGCGACGTCCACCATGACCGACAAGCCCTCGATCGGCCGGCCGATCGAGTTGAAGACGCCGTGGCGGTCCGAGCAGAAGACCTGGGCGAGACGCTTCTCGCGCTCCTCGGGGCGGCCGAAGTAGCCGGGCGAGTTGCCCCAGCAGTCGAGCATCGCGAGGTCCGTGATCCCTCGCTGCCGCAGCGCGGAGAGGAACCTCTCGTCCTGCTTCACGAGCTCGGTGACGGCGTTGTCCTCGGTCTCCGTGAAGCTCCCCTGCGCCTCGGGCATCGGCGTCCAGGACGTGAGCTTGCGGTTCGCGACGTCCACGACGGCCTCGAACGTGCGCCCGTTCTTCACGATCGTGGCGAAGGCCTCGCGCCGAAAGGGCTGTCCGGGCTTCCAGGCGAGCACCTCGGCCTTGGGTGGCGGGTGGAGCCGCACCGCCGCGAAGCGCGCCGTCTTGTCGAGGTTGCCGGAGCCTCGCAGGACGTCGTAGATCGCCCAGTGCTCGCGGACGCTGAGCGCGTCGAGGGGATGGGGCTCGGCGGCCGGTGCGGCCGCGGGAGCGCAGAGCACGAGGAGGAGAGCGGTCTGCATAGCTCGGAGCATGGACACTCCCTGGGGGGCCGCGATTCTAGCATCGAGCTCTCGCCGGCCGACGTCGTCGCGGCGACGGCTGCTTGCAGAGAGGGGTGCGCGGCGAAGCTGCTCGGGGCTATACTGAGCGGACCCGTGTCCGTCGCGCGTCACGGGTGCTAGAGGACATCGTGAGCGGTTCGACAGCGTCCGGCGGCCAGCTCGGCGTCGAGCCGCGACCGCTGCTCTGCTTCGAGGAGCTGCTACGAGCGCGCCTAACCTGGCCGCTCGCAGCGGAGTATTTCCGAGGTCTCGGTCGAGCCGGTGGCGCTAGGCACCGTTCGGTGCCGCTGATCGAGGAAGCTCGCTGCATCCAGTGCCGTGGTGACGCGAATCAACCCGTTCAGATCCCTGAACCCGAATATCATCGTCGCGGGCGTGCCGACCGCGGATGCTCACGGCCACATCTTCTATAACGCGATTCAGCAGTTCAATGGCGGCGCTGGCGCGAGCTTTTACAAGCATGACATCGTCGATTCCTGGCTGGTGGAGGTCGCTTCCGACGACAGCACAGCAAAGGTGAGCTATTCAGTGCTGGTCGCTCAGACGGCTGCGAACAGCCTGCCTTCGCCCGCACCGAACGACCTGTGCCTCACGGTGTTTTCGAATTCACAACTGCCGTGGCCGTCCAGCCCCACGGCGCTGCCGCCAACGTCTCCGTGCGGGACGATGCGGCCGGCGCTGAACGCGGCGCCCGCAATCGGTGCAGACGGGACGATCTACACGATCACGCGTACGCACTTCTTGAACGGTATCAATCGCTACGCGGGAATGGCGGCCGTCAATCCGGACCTGACACCTAGGTGGTGGACATCGTTTCGCGACCGGCTGAACGACGGCTGCAACAACGATGCGGGCACGTTCCCTGGATCGCTGTTGCCGGCCAACGGTACGCCGGGCGGGTGCCGTTTGGGCACCACGCCCGGCTTCGATCCGGCGCAGAATACGCGACCGGGCGCGGTTGTCCTGGATGACGATTCCTCGTCCATTACGGTCACACCTGATGGCAGCCTGCTGTTCGGATCCTACACGCGCTACGATTTCGGCCGTGGGCACCTGATCAAGTTCGACGCGAACGGGCAATTCGAGGGCTCGTATTCGTTTGGCAGGGACTTGACTCCGGCCATCTACCAGCACGATGGCACGTACTCCATCGTGATCAAGGACAACGAATATGGCGGCGGTCCGCAATTCGGGTCCTACTGCAACGTGGACGCGTATTGCCCACCGCGACAAAACGGCCCATTCTTCATCACCCAGCTCGATCCCAACCTGAGAGTCGAATGGAAGTTCCAAAACACGAACAACCAGCTGTGTACGCGAAACTCCGACGGCACAATCTCGTGTGTGCCGAACAACTCTGGAACACAGTGGCAGAACATTGGTTTCGAATGGTGCATCAATGCCCCGGTTGTGGACTTCAACGGAGTGGTTTACGCCAACAGCGAAGATGGAGACCTGTATGCAATCAACCAGGGTGGAATCGTGAAGGCGAACATCTTCCTCGAGCAGGCGCTTGGTGCCTCGTACACGCCTCTTGCGATCGGACCCGACGGCAGGATCTACACTGAGAACAAGGGGATTTTGTTCGTGATCGGCCAGTAAAACGAGAGTTCTCGATCTCCGCTGGACGACCGTCCGTCGGGAGAGAACGCCGCCTGGATATCTTCTCAGCGTGGCTGAGAAAGAGCTACGCCCCCTCAGGAGGCGGTCAAGGGGAATCGAGTGAACGAGCGGAACCCGGCGCTAACGCGGCCAGAGCCAGCCGAAGGCCCCCGCGGTCAGGCACGCATAGATGAGCCCGTCGATCGTGGAGCGGATGGTCGTGCCGAGGGCCCGCTTGTACCAGATCCACATCTGCCACAGGGCGAGCGAGTAGCCCATGAACGCCGTCGTGCCCACGAAGCGGAAGACCTGGAGGTAGGGAGCGCCCACGGGGACGGCGCGCGTCGTGATGTAGGCGGCGAAGACGCTCACCACCACGGAGTAGAGGAACCACAGGACCAGGCTCGAGCCCATGGCCACGGGGCCGCTCGGATACACCGTGAACATCATGACCGGGCCCTTGTTCCGCTTCTCGAGGAACGCGGGAGACTTCATGTCCGCCATGCTGCTGGGGCGCGGCATCATGTAGTCGCCGGGCGGAAGCGAGAAGGGGCGAAGCGCTTCCATCACGCGGTCCTCGTCCGGGACCTTCGGGTAGTCGCCCTTGTGCCAGGGCGTCATCATGTGAATGATCGAGCTCACCACGAACACGAGGATCGCGGACAGCAGGATCGGCACCCACAGCGACGTGACTCCGGTCATGGCCACCTCCCTCGGACGTCGTTTGGGGGTGAAGCCTACTCCGACTGGGGGGGCGAGGTCTTGGCGGCGGCGGGAGACACCTCGAAGCGGGCGAGCACCTCGGGCGGGAAGTCGATCGATCTCATCCGCTCGCCCTTCTTCTTGCTCACGCAGGCGATCGTGTGGGAGCCCGTGGCGATCTTGGTGTCGCCCATGGTGAGGACCGAGGTGTAGCGGAGCGTGCGCTTCGTGAGGGCGGCGATGCCGATCCACACCTCGAACTCGTCCTCGAAACGCAGCGGAGCGTGGAAGGCGCACGACGCCGACACGCGGGGGAAGCCGTACTCCTCGTCCACGGTGGCGATCGTGAGCCCCGCCGCGCGCCAGAGCGCGTGCTCCGCCTCCTCCATGTACCGGAAGAAGACGCTGAAGTGCACGAGCCCCGCCATGTCCGTCTCGTAGAAATGGACGCGGCGGCGGAGCCGGTGCTCGCTCGTCACGAGCAGGGTGCCGAAAAAGCAGCCTTCGACAGACGCGCGCGCCGCAGCCGGCCCTTGCGCGAGGCCATCACTGCCGCGCGCCGCGAGAGGACACTTTTCAGCACCCTGCCTAGGCGGTCGCCTCGCCGATGAGCTCCCGCTCGGGCCGCGCCTGGTACTCCTCGAGCGCGTCGAAGAGGGGCGTGAGGTCGTTGAAGACGTTGCCCACGAGCGTGTCCACGATCAGCGCGTGCAGGTCCGGGTAGGCCAGGAGGAACTCGCGGAAGCTGAACGTGAGGTTGTAGAAGGCGCGGACGAGGCGTCGGAAGCTCATCACCGCGTGCCGCTGCTTCGCGTAGTAGGGCTCGAAGGTCGCGGCCGTCACCGGCTTCCCCGCGGACAGCACCTCGTGGAGCGCGTCCGCCGCCATCTCGCCGCTCTTGAGGGCGAGGAAGACGCCCGTGGAGAAGAGGGGATCGAGGAACGCGAAGGCGTCGCCCACCAGGCAGAAGCCGTCGCCCCCGATCCGCTTCGAGTGGTACGAGTACTCGCCCGTGACGCGCACGGGCTCGCACTGCGTGCCCACCTTGACGTGGTCGCGGATCCAGGCGCAGGCCGCGAGCTCGCGCGCGTAGATCTCGTTCGGGTCGCGGGTGTCGCGGTAGAGATAGCTCGGCTCGCCCACCACGCCGACGCTCACGATGTCGGAGTGGAGCGGGATGTACCAGAACCAGCCCTTCTGGGGGACGTAGGCGACGGTAGTCGTGCCCTCGTCGAGGCCGGCGTCGCGGTGGGCGCCCTTCCAGTAGGACC
>JBKPBQ010000465.1:0-7039 GCA_046726955.1 Acidobacteriota bacterium | reverse complement strand
GGATTCTACCAGCGTGCTCCCGGCCGATGCCTGAGCGGCGCCCGCGGACGAGCCTCGTCGTCCCGCTCTTCAACTCCAGCGTCTACACGCGAGTCTTCCTGCTCGCCCTGCGCGAGGTCCTGCCCGGCGAGCCGGAGGTCGAGGTCGTCCTCGTGGACAACGCCTCGACCGACGACACCGCGGACGTCCTCGCAGAGCTCGCAGCCGGGCATCGCGTGGTGTCGCTCCCCGTGAACCAGAACTTCGCGGGCGGCTGCAACCAGGGAGCGGCGGCGGCCGTGGGCGAGCTGCTCTTCTTCGTCAACAACGACATGGTGCCGACACGAGGGTTCGTCTCGGCCGTCGTCGAAACGATCGACCGCGAAGAGAGTATCGCCGCCGTGGGCAGCAAGCTCCTCTTTCCCGGCGGCCGCATCCCGCCGGCATCGTGTTCGGAGAGGGCGCGGCCCCGCGCCACCGCTGCGAGTTCCTTCCCGCGGACCACCCCGCGGCCAGCGAGGAGCGCGACCTCCAGGCGGTCACGGGGGCGGCGCTGCTCGTGCGCCGCGCCGACTTCGAAGCGGTGGAAGGATTCCGCCGCTTCTACACGCGATGGAACGGCAGAGTCGAGGTGGACGAGGATCGCGAGGATGCCGTGACGGGCGACGAGTCGCTCGCCCGCGGGCTCAGCGTCACCGCCGAGATCCATCACGCTCTGGGGGCGATGGTCGGAAGAGACGGCCGCGACGCCTTCGCGGATCGAGCTGATGCCGCCCTTCGCGCCGACGATGCACGTGCGCCTGCCCGTGCGTGCACCCGACAGCCCGGGTCGCCACGAGCTGCTCCTGCACCTCGGCGGGAACGGAACCGGCGTCGCTCCGGCGTGGCGCGGCACGATCACGGTCCGTCCGCTCTACGGCGCGACCTATCGGGCGGAGGTCCCGTCGCGACTGCCCGCTGGCGAGGCCGTCGTCGTGCCGGTGTACGTGACGAACGAGGGCATGGTGGCCTGGGAGGGACCCGACTTCCGACTCTCCTACCACTGGCGCGATGCGACGAGCGGCGCCGTCGTCCATCGCGACGGGTGGCGGACGTATCTTCTCCACGCCGTCGCCCAAGCGAGGGCGTGTCCCTTCGCGCACGGGTGGAGGCGCCCGCCGCCGCGGGGAGCTACGAGCTCGAGTGGGACATGGTGATCGAGGGGATCGCGTGGTTCTCCGATCACGGCGTACCAACATCGGCGCACCGCGTGGACGTACGATCGGACATCCCCGCGGACGCGACGCGGGCAGGGAGACTGGGGAGACTCGAATGACCAGAGCCGCCGCCTTGGCCGCCGCCGCGCTCCTCGCCGCCGCTCCCGCTCCGGGCGAGCTGGAACGCGTGCTCGCGGACGTGCGGGGCGCGCGCTATCGCGCCCACGTGGAGTTCCTCGCCGACGACCTGCTCGAGGGCCGGGACACGGGAACGCGCGGCTACGACCTCGCCGCGCGCTACGTGGCGACTGAGATGAAGGAGATGGGCCTCGAGCCGGCGGGCGAGGGCGGGAGCTGGTTCCAGCCTGTGCCCCTGCGCGACACCGAGCTCGTGAAAGGGTCAGTCTCGCTCACCCCGGCCCGCGCGATGCGGCGCGCCGACCTCGTGCCCCGCGAGGACTGCATGCAGTACGGCGATCCGGCGCGGAAGGAGTCGCGGGTGGAGGCTCCCGTCGTGTTCGTGGGCTACGGCATCACCGCTCCCACCCTGGGCCACGACGACTACGCGGGAGTGGACGTCAAGGGCAAGATCGCGGCTTTCCTCGCCAACGCCCCCGCCCGCTTTCCGAGCGAGCCGCGGGCCCACTTCTCGTCCCCGCGCCTCAAGGCCGAGAACGCCGCCCGCCACGGGGCGGTGGGCGTCCTCGTCGTCCTCACCGACCAGGACATGGCCCGCTACCCGTGGGCGCGGATGGTCGCGGCCGGCACGCACAGCGTGCGGTGGCTGCATCCCGACGGAACGCCGGAGGGCGACAGCCCCGCGCTGCAGGGCGCAGCCGTGCTCAGCCCCTCGGGCGCGCGGAAGCTCTTCGCCTCGTCTCCCGTCCCTCCCGACAAGGCGCTCGCCGACGCGACGGGGGAGCAGTTCAAGGGCTTCGAGATGAACGTGACCGCCACGCTCGTGGCGAAGAGCGAGCACCGGCCGATCGCGAGCGCGAACGTGGTGGGCGTACTCCGCGGGTCCGATCCCGTGCTCAAGGACACGTACGTCGTGTACTCGGCGCACCTCGACCACGTCGGGGTGGGCCCGGAGGTCGCGGGAGACCGGATCTACAACGGCGCCTACGACAACGCGAGCGGTTCCGCCGTCGTCCTCGAGGTCGCTCGCGCCCTCGCCGGGCTCGAAGTCCGGCCCCGTCGCTCCCTGCTCTTCGTGTTCGTGACGGGCGAGGAGAAGGGCCTCCTCGGCTCGGACTACTTCGCGCAGCATCCCACCGTGCCCGCGCAGGGCCTCGTGGCCGACGTCAACGTGGACATGCCGCTCTTCCTCTATCCCCCCGCCGACGTCGTCGCCTTCGGAGCCGAGAACTCGTCGCTGCAGGCGGTGACGGAGCGCGCGGTGGGCCGCATGGGTATGAAGCTCGCCCCCGACCCGCTGCCCGCCCAGAACCTGTTCGTCCGCAGCGACCAGTACTCGTTCGTGCGTCGGGGCGTGCCGGCGGTCATGCTGATGCCGGGCTTCCAGTCGGAGCAGGCGGGACAGGACGGCGGGAAGATCGTCGGGGAGTTCCTGGAGAAGAACTACCACCAGCCCACGGACGACCTGAAGGTACCGATGGACCTCGGGGCCGCGGAGAAGTTCATCCGGGTGAACGTGCTCATCGGGTACGCGATCGCCTCCGACCCCGAGCCGCCCCGCTGGAACCCGGGCAACTTCTTCGGCGACACGTTCGGACGGGCGGCCGGAGGTCACTGAGAACGCGCTCCTCGCCCGCGGGGAAGCAGCGCGGCGAGGAACGCGATGGCGGCCGTAGCGAGGACGACGAGGCCGAGGGCGCGCGGAAGCCCGGTCGCGTCGGCGACGAATCCGATCGCGGGCGGCCCCGCCAGGAACCCGCAGTAGCCGACGGTGGTGGCCGCGGCGAGGCCCTGGCCGGGCGCGAGGCCGGGGACCGTAGCGGACTCGCGGAACACGATCGGGATCACGTTGGCGAGGCCGAGGCCCATCCCCACGCAGCCCGCGAGCGCGGCGAGCGGATGGCCGACGAGCAGGGCGATGCCGAGCGAGCTCGCGGCGAGGATTCCCCCCGCTTCGAGCTGCGCCCGCGCGCCCTGCCGCGCCACGAGATGGTCGCCCGCGAGGCGTCCCGCGGCCATGGCCAGCGAGAACACCGCGAATGCGCAAGCGGCGACCGCCGCGCTCGTGCCCAGCCAGCGCTGGAGCCAGATCGCCGTCCAGTCTCCCATCGCTCCCTCCGCGGCGAGACCGCAGAAGCCGATGAGGCCCAGGGTCAGCACGGGGCGGACGGGGCCGGCGAGGTGGGGCGGGTTCTCGGTCGTCTCGGTGGGCAACGCCGGCAGGCGGGCGAGGGCGACGAGGCTCCCCGTCCCGAGAACGGACGCGCACGCGAGGAGATGGCGGAAGGGCGTCATCCCCTCGGCGAGCGCGAGCGCCGCGAGGCCCGCTCCGACGAGCCCGCCCACCGGAAAGAGCGCGTGCAGCCGCGACAGGAAGTGGCCGCCGCTCCGCTTCTCGAGGGCGACGGCATGCGCGTTCATCGACACGTCGAGGGCGCCGTTGCACGCGCCGAAGACGACGAGGGCCAGGGCGAGCCAGAGTGTCGAGCCCGCGAGCACGGGAAGGGGGAGGGTGAAGCAGACGCCGAGGAGCGTGACCGCGACGAGCCGCCGGCTTCCCACGCGCGAGAGCAGCCAGCCGGCGAGCGGCATCGCCCCGAGCGCGCCCGCGGCCAGTCCGAGCAGGGCGAGGCCGAGCGTACCCGTGCCGATGCCGAGGCGGGCTTGCACGGAAGGAATGTGCGGGTACCAGCTCGCGAGCGCGGCCCCGTTCGCGAAGAAGATGAAGGCGAGGGCGGCGAGGCCCGGGGCCAGGCCGCTCGGCGAGCTCACTAGATCTCGGGAGCGCGGAGGCCCATCTTGGACCACTCTTCGCGGGCCGGTCCGTAGACGCCGGCCACCTTCAGCCCGGCCTGCCGCATGAGGACCGTCATCTGCCCGCGGTGGTGGGCCTGGTGCGTGATGAGGACGCTCAGGGTGACGCCGCGCTTCCACTTCTCGCCGTACATGTCGTCGGCCTGCTGGAGCGTCTCGTCGTTCCAGCTCCTCGGGAGCACGTCGAGGAGCGACTTCGCCACCGTCTCGTAGCCGGCGGCGATGTCGGCGGCGAGGATGGGAAGGGGCGCGTGCTGCCCCGGTCCTTCGAGCTTGAGCCCCGTCCTCTCCATCATCTCGGGTATCGACGTCGTGATGTGCCAGGCCACGCGGCCGAGCGTCCGTTCCGCGGGGGCGATCGCCTGCACGAGGGACGCGTCCGTGAGCAGCCGCAGGAGCCGGAGCGTGTTCTCGCTCTCGAAGGCCCAGGCCCGCTCGAAGTGCTTCAGCTTGGTGAACATGAAAAAACCCTCCGCCGGGAGGCGGAGGGTAGCACGGCGTCGTCGCCGCGGGGAGGCGCTACCAGGCGGGAGGCTTCGCGAAACCCTCGACACCCCGCTCGCGCTCGCGCAGGCGGTCGCGGCCGTACCAGGGCGGGGGCAGGACGCCGAGGGCCACGAGCGCGCTCCGGTACTCGTAGCGCAGCGTGATCCGCTCCGCGGGCGTCGCCTCGGGCTCGAACGACACCACGACTGCGGGGTCGTCGGTGCGAGTTCCCCAGCCCGTTCCCGGGAACGAGCGCGCCCGTGCTCCTTCGTTGGACTCGCGGCGCTCCTCGGTCTGGGCTTCTCCCATCGGTGCATCCGCCGGGGGAGGGGCGGGGGCGGCCTTCGCGGCGGGAGCGTCGCCGTCCGAGCGCGCGGAGTCGCGTCCCGGCGCCGCGGGAGCGTCCTCGGACTTGTCGCGATACCCGGGCTCGTAGGGCGGAGCGGGATAGGGATACGGGTAGGGCCGGGTGACGTAGCGCCGCTGCTCGCGATAGACGGCGATCTCGATCCAGCCCATCTTCGCGTTGGCCTTGCCGGAGCGCGCGGCGTAGCTCGCGCGCTCGTCCACGAACGTGAAGCGCCGGACGTCGGCGAGCGACGAGCGCCAGCCGCGGATCTCCGTGTCTTCCCAGGGGCCGACGACGTACATGCGCCCGCGCCCGTCGTCGCGCAGCCCGCTGATCACGTTCAGCCCGTCCACGGTCACCACGGCTCCCAGCCGCTCGCTCGTGCGGTTCGCGAGACGGATCGAGTAGCGCCCGCCTTCCCTCGCCTCGAAGTAGAACCGCCCCGAGCCGTCGGTCGCGGCGTAGAGCGGGGACGCGCGGCCTTCGACCTCGACCGAGACGTCGAGGAGACGACCGACACCTCCGCCCCACTCGTGGGCGCGCGCGTCGGGCGCGCACAGGAGGCCCAGGACCACCACCGGCACCGCATACCGCCACGCCATCGCTCCCCCTCGCTCTCAGGGCAGCGTCGCCGCCGCCATCTCGGATACGGGCGGCGACGGCCGCTTATTCCCGTTGGGAAGGCGGTGTAAGCTTCGCCGGACAGGAGGGTTGCGAGGAAGCATGAAGGATCCGGCGCGCCGCCGCAGGGCGCTCCTCTTGGCGAGCGTTCTCGTCGACGTCCCGATCCTGGCCTTCCTCCTGCTCGCCCTCTGGCCCGTCCCGCCCGACACTCTGCCGCCCGGCGTCGTCTCCAACACGCCGGGCGACGGCGGCCTGCACCGCCCGTTTCCGAAGATGGAGGTGCGCGCCGACAACGCGACGACGCCGGAGCGGGTGGCCCTCGGGCGGCTGCTCTACTTCGATCCCGTCCTTTCCGGTGCGAACGACGTCTCGTGCGCGACGTGCCACCACCCGGATCTTGGGCTCACCGACGGCCGGGGGCTCAGCATGGGCAAGGGCGGGAAGGGCCTCGGCCCCGCGCGCGAGGGGGGAGCGATCGTCCGCCGCGGAGCTCCCACGGTCTGGAACGCCGCCTACAACCACCGGCAGTTCTGGGACGGACGCGCGAGCGACCTCGAGGACCAGGCGCGCTTCCCGATCACCTCGCCGCAGGAGATGGACCAGGACTCGGAGGAGCTCGTGCGCGAGCTCAAGGCGATCCCCGAGTACGTGCGGCTCTTCGACGGCGCCTACGGAGGCCATGACGGCTCGGCGGTCACGTTCACGAACGTGACGGGCGCCGTGGCCGCGTTCGAAAGGACTCTCGTCTCGGACGCGTCACCGTTCGATCGCTACCGTATGGGCGACACGACTGCCCTCACGCCCAGGGAGCGCCGCGGCCTCGTGCTCTTCCGTTCCCTGAAGACGCGCTGCTTCGAGTGCCACGGCTTTCCGACGCTCGCCAACCCGGACTTCAAAGTGATCGGCGTGCCCGACCTGCCGGGGCAGGAGCACGACCGCGGCCGCGCCGAGGCCGGAGGCGGCCCCGCCTACGAGCGCGCGTTCAAGGTCCCGACGCTGCGCAACGTGGCGCTCACGGCCCCCTACATGCACAACGGGAAGTACAAGACGCTCGAGGAGGTGCTGTCCTTCTACGCGAAGGGCGGTGGCAAGGGCGAGGGGCTCGACATCACGAACCTCGACGACAAGATCCGCGTCTTCTCGCTGAGCACCGAGGAGCAGCAGGACCTCGTGGCCTTCCTGAACGCGCTCACCGACGAGACGCGGCGCCCCGAGGTGCCCGACCGCGTGCCTTCGGGCCTGCCCGTCGTGCCGCGCCTCGCCGCGTCCTCGAATCGGGCGCGGACGGAAACGCGCGCCGCCGCTCCATCCGCGGCCGCCGCCCCCGCCGCCGCCACGCCGCGCATGCTCACCGTGAAGGCGGGCGGCTCGATCCAGTCGGCGGTGGACGCCTCCCGTCCCGGCGACACGATCGAGGTCGAGCCGGGGACGTACCGAGAGAGCGTGCTCGTGG
>JBKPBQ010000464.1:0-5015 GCA_046726955.1 Acidobacteriota bacterium | reverse complement strand
CACGACCGACGCCGGTCCGCGCACGACCTCGATCTGCTTGATCTCGGAGGTGCTCTGGGGCAGGAAGTCCCAGAGCACGAGCCCGAAGAAGTCGAGGTAGAGCGAGCGGCCGTCGAGGAGCACGAGCTGCGAGTTGACCAGGGTGGAGGCGGCCTGCCGCGAGACGATGTTGATGTCGCGGGCCGACGTCTGGATGACGTTGAGTCCGGGCACCGAGCGCAGGAGATCGCCGTAGTTCTGGGCGGGGCTCGTTTCGATCGTCTCCGCCGAGACGACCGAGATGGTGGCCGGGGCGTTCACGAGCTGCGTCTCCGTCTTGGAGGCGCTCACCACGACGACTTCTTCGCGCAGCTTGACCGTCTGGTCCTCGGGCTTGGGGCTCGGTGACGCCTGCGGCGTCTGGGCCAGCAAAGGCGCCGCCCACAAGCCGAAGCCCAGCAGGACAGGGAGATACCGCTTCATTCGAAGTCCTCCTTGATCAAGATCCTCCGACCCTCGTGGCTTCGGGGCCGGCGTCGCGGGCGAACCGGATTCGTCCGGGGAAAGCGCGGGTTTGGCGTCGTCGCGACCGTCCTGGACAGGCTCTAGCCTCCTGCCTCGTGAAAATGCTGCGATTTCTTACCATAGCGGGCGGATCCGTGCCAGTGACCCGGCGCATCACGGCCCGCCGAGGGCCCGGAGGAGCTTCTCGTGGAGCCCTCCGAAGCCCCCGTTGGAGAGGACGACGACGCGGTCGCCGTCCCGGAGATCGAGCCTGAGCCGCTCGACGATCTCCTCGACGGTGGGGATGAACTCGGCGCGGGTGCCCGCGCCGTCGATCGCGTCCACGAGCTCCCGCTCCGAGAGGCGCTGGCCTTCCGGGACCTTGCCCGGAAGGTGTGCCGCGGCCACGATCACCCGGTCGGCGTCCGCGAACGCGCGCGCGTAGTCCTCCTGGAACACGCGGGTCCGCGAGGTGTATGACCGCGGTTCGAAGACGGCGACCAGGGATCCCCCGGCGGCAGTGCGCAGCGCCGCGAGGGTAGCGCGCACGGCGGTGGGATGGTGGGCGAAGTCGTCGTACACCGTGACGCCGCGCACCTGCCCGCGAACTTCCAGCCGGCGTTTCACTCCCGCGAAGGACTCGAGATGCGGACGGGCCGAAGCCGCCTCGACACCCGCGGCCTCCGCCGCGGCGAGGGCCGCAAGGGCGTTGCGGACATTGTGCGCGCCGGCGAGGCCGAGCCGGAACTCGCCGAGGTCCTCGCCCCGTCTCGCCAGCCGGAAGCGGGTGGCGCTTCCCTCCGCGCGGAGGTCCGTAGCCCGCCAGTCCGCCGCGGCCTCCACCGCGAACGTCTCCACGCGGCACGGGGCCTTGGGCAGGATCTCGCGGAGCGCCGGGCTCTCGACACCCGCCACCAGCAGTCCGCGCCGCGGAATGACGTTCAGCAGGCGGACGAACGCCGTTTGCACGGCCGCAAGGTCGGCGTAGATGTCGGCGTGGTCGAACTCCACGTTGCCGATCACGGCCACGTCGGGCAGGTAATGGACGAACTTCGGCCGCTTGTCGAAGAACGCGCAGTCGTACTCGTCGCCCTCGACCACGAAGTGCCCGCCTCCTCCGAGCCTGTAGCTCCTCCCGAAGTCGGCGGGCACGCCTCCCACGAGGAACGACGGGTCGAGCCCGGCCCGGTCCAGGAGGTAGGCCAGGAGGCTCGTGGTCGTCGTCTTCCCGTGCGTGCCCGCCACCACGATGGACGTCCTCGGCCGCAGGAATTCCTCGGCGAGGAGCGCGGGCAGGCTCGTCATCCGCTGCCGGCGGTCGAGCACGGCCTCGACCTCGGGGTTTCCGCGGGACAGCGCGTTGCCGATCACGACGAGGTCCGCGTCCTCGGGCACGTTCGCCGCGGCGTACGGCGAGCGGATGGGGATGCCGAGCGCCTCGAGCTGTGTCGACATCGGCGGGTAGACGTCCTGGTCGGAGCCCGTCACCTCGTGGCCCCGCTCGCGGAGGAGGCCGGCGAGAGACGCCATGGCGGTGCCGCAGATGGCGGAGAGGTGGACCTTCACGCGACCGCGGGCTCGAGGACCTCGAAGGAGGCGCTCGCGCCGCACCGGAGCCGGGCCCGCACGCCCAGGGGAATCGTGACGGCTGGGCTCGACGTGTGGCCGCTCGAGAGCCCGAGGGCTACGGGCACGTCGAGGCCGTCCAGGGCCTCGAGCAGCACGTCCTCCAGGTTGTACGGCTCGTCGATGCGTGGCGCGCAGCCCTTCATGTCGCCGAAGACGACGCCCCGCACGCCCGCGAAGGCGCCCGACTCGCGGAGCTGCAGCAGCATGCGATCGACCCGGTAGGGTCGCTCGTCCACGTCCTCGACGAAGAGGATCGTGTCCTCTCCATCCGGGGCGAGGGCCCACGGTGTCCCCGCAGCCGCGGCGAGGATGGAGAGGCAGCCGCCGCGCAGAACTCCCTCCGCGGTTCCCTCGCGCAGCGGCAGCAGGTCGTCCTCCGCGGACGCGTACGGCCGGCCCTCGCCGGTCACGGCGTGCCACAGGCTCGGACGGTCGTAGCTCGCGGTCGCCAGCTCGCGCGCGGCCATGGGGCCGTGGACGGTGACGACGCCGAGCCGGGCCAGGTAGAGGTGCAGGTACGTGATGTCGCTGTAGCCCACGACGAGCTTGGGATGCGCGCGCACCAGGTCCTCGTCGAGCCGCCAGAGGAGGCGGCCCGCCCCCGCGCCGCCCCGCGCGCACCAGACGGCGGCGATCGTGTCGTCGGCGAGGAGCCGGTGCAGCTCGTCGCGGCGTCGCTCGAGCGTCCCCGCGGTGAAGCCGCGGCGCTCGAAGAGCCCCTCGGGGATGCTCACCGCGAAGCCCAGGGACTCGAGCTCGGCCGCGCCGCGTCGGAGCTCCCTCTCGTCCACGGGTCCCGCGGGAGCGGCGAGGCCGACGAGGTCGCCCGCGCGCAACGCCCGCGGGCGGATCACGCCCGCGCCGGCAGGCCGGAGCGTGCGCCGATCTCCTCGGCGAGCCGCGTGTGCTCGCCGAGGCCGGCCGCGCGGCGAGCCTCCTTGG
Organism: Acidobacteriota bacterium; assembly: GCA_046726955.1. Lineage (GTDB taxonomy): Bacteria > Acidobacteriota > Vicinamibacteria > Fen-336 > Fen-336 > CAVPGH01. Next base: position 1,961 of record JBKPBQ010000464.1, on the reverse strand, counting down.
GGTCGGGGTCGCGATAGGGCAGGGTGAAGCGTTCTTTCAAGGCCCTGATCCGCGCATCCGCGTTGTCGAGGCCCGTCGTAGAGATCTCCTCTGCCTCGACTGCGCGGATCAGGGCCTCGATCGCCGCGACCTGCGCGTCCGGCGTCTTGCAGACGGGCAGGACGTCGCATCCTGCCTTGGCGGCCAGCACCGCGGCCTGGCCCGCCGGCCATTTCTTCGCGATCGCCCCCATCTCCAGGTCGTCGGAGACGATCACCCCGTCGTACTTCATGTCCTTGCGCAGCAGGCCGTCGATCACGCGCGGCGACAGCGTCGCCGGGGTCTCATCGTCCAGCTCGCGCACGAGGACGTGCGCCGTCATGATGGTGGCGACCTTGGCCTCGATGGCCTTGCGGAAAGGCCGCAGCTCCACGTCCTCGAGGCGAGAGCGCGAATGGTCCACGGCGGGGAGGTCGAGGTGCGAGTCGAGGTCGGTGTCCCCGTGGCCGGGAAAATGCTTGGCGCAGGCGGCGACCCTCCCTCGCTGCAGGCCATCGATCATCGCCGCCCCCAGCCGTGCGACGACGTCGGGATCGTCGGAGAACGCCCGGTCGCCGATCACGGGGTTGGCGGGGTTCGTGTCCACGTCCACGACGGGCGCGAAGTCGCAGCGGATGCCGCAGGCCGAGAGCTCGTGGGCGAGCGCCCGGCCCATGCGCCGGGCCGTCTCCTCGTCTCCCGTCCGGCCCAGCGCGCGCAGCGGCGGCCAGATCGTCCAGGGCTCGCGGAGGCGAGCCACGCGGCCCCCTTCCTGGTCGACCGCAACGAGGAGCGGCCGGTCGTGCCCCGCGTCGCGCGCGATCTCCTGCAGCTCGCGCACGAGCTCCGCCACCTGCTCGGGGCGATCCACGTTGCGGGCGAAGAGGATGACGTGACCGACACCGAAGTCGCGCACGAGGTGCTTGACGTCCGCGGAGGGTGTCGTCCCCTCGAAGCCGACCATGAAGCGCTGGCCGACGCGGCGCACGATCTCCTTCATCGCGTCAGCCCCCGAGCCGCCGGCGCGCCGCCTCGTTCACCTTCTTCCCGTCGGCGGGCTTGCCACCCGCCTGGAGGACGGCGAGCGCGGCCTTCATCACCCTGCCCATGTCCTTCGCGGAAGCAGCCCCGGTCTCCTTCACCGCCTGCTCGACCGCGGCCGCGATGTCGGCCTCCGACGCCTCCTGCGGCAGGTAGGGACGGATGACGTCGATCTCGGCCTCCTCCTTGGCCGCGAGCTCGGGCCGGTTGCCCTTGCGGAACTGCTCGGCGGAGTCCTCGCGCTGCTTCACGAGGCCCTGCAGCACCTTCGCGGCCTCCACGTCGTCGAGCGGCCCCTTCTTGTCGATCTCCCGGTTCATGAGCGCGGCCTTGGCCATGCGGAGCGTGCTCGTACGCGCGGCGTCCTGCGCCTTCATCGCCGCGGTGAGGTCCTTGGTGATGCGCTCGGTCAGCGTGGGCATGGGCGCTATTCTACCGCTGCGCTATCCTTCGTACTGAGTGCCGCCGCCCGCTCCGCTCGCCATCGCGATCGTCCTCTTCGGGGCCGCCCCTCCCGCTCCGCCTCCGCCTCCCCGCCTCACGGCCTCGGGCGACGTGGCGGTTCTCGCGGCCACCCGTTCGGCCTCGCTCGCCGAGCCCGCCCTCGCCGTCGCCTTCCTCGACGACACTCGCGTCGCCGTGCTGTCCCCGTTCTCGATCAGCGTGCAGAAGCTCGACCGCGCGCGCTTCGTCCCCGTCGCCCGCCGCGAGCTGCCCTTCCCTCGATCCACGGTGCGCACGCCGGGAGGCGTCCTTCTACCGGGCGACGACGCCTGCTGGGCCCTCACGAGCGGCATGACCCGCGCAGTACTCTACGCGCTCGAGGGAGACCGGCTCGTGGAGCGCGGAGACGCGGAAGCCCTGCCGTGGCCGGAGGCGGCCCACGGCGTGCGCTTCCGGGA
>JBKPBQ010000463.1:0-4958 GCA_046726955.1 Acidobacteriota bacterium | reverse complement strand
ACGTCCACGGCGACCCCGAGGTGAAGGAAGAATCGCTGACCCAGTGGGAAATCGGCTACACGGGCACGTTCGGCTGGACGACCGCGAGCGCGGCCATCTATCTGAGCGATCTTCACGATCCCATCGCCAACGCCCCAGTCCGGTTCTACACCCCGGAGAACCCCCCGCCGGGTTGGCCCCTCCCCTCGTTCTTTCTCGAGTTCCCCTCGGAGATCGTGACCACGAACCTCGGCCCCGTGCGCAACCGAGGGCTCGAGCTCAGCCTGTCGCATCGCTTCTCGGGCGGGGTGGCGGCTTACGCCAACTACTCCTGGCAGGACGATCCGGAGCCGCTCGAGCCCGACCCGGGACGACCGCCCTACCCGGCGGGAGCGCTGAACGTGCCCCCGCACCACCGCGTCAACCTGGGAGTGAGCCTCGACCGTGGCCGATTCCTGGGCGGCGTGACCCTGAGCTACCTGAGCGATGCCTTCTGGGCGGACGTTCTCGGCCCCCCGTTCTGGGGTCCCACCCCTGCCCACACGCTCCTCGGCGCGAGCGTGGGCGTGCGCTTCGAGGGAAACCGCCTCACCCTGCTGCTCAAGAGCCTGAACCTGCTCGACGAGGACGTCCAGTACCACGTCTTCGGCGACATCGTGAAGCGGTCGGTGGTGCTCCAGGCGAAGGTGCAGTTCTAACGGACCGGTCAAGACGACCGAACGCTGGGCGACTCCTCAAGAGACGCGTTCTCTCCGCTCGCCGTCGCTTGTCCCGCCCGGCCAGTGGGGAGCGCTCCGCGGGATCTCCCGGAGGAGCGCGTTCCGAAACGGCTGGTAGTCCACCTCCGTGGAGTGCCGGGGCGTGTGCATGAAGGTGCGCGCGGTCGTGCGCGTCTCCGCCGCGATCCGCGTCTCCAGGTCCGCGGGCAGACGATAGCGGCCGACGATGGCGTTGGCCACGAGCTGGCCTTGCAGCTCGGCGAGAGGCCAGACGCAACCAATGGGCTGGAGGAGCCCGATGAAGAAGAGGCTCCGGTGGCGCGGGTGGAAGCAGCGCAGGTAGAGGGGCACGGGGCCGCTCTCGAAATCTACGATCGACCGGTCCAGGAAGGGGAAGCGGATCCGGAAGCCGGTGGCCGCGATCACCGCGTCGTACTCATCCCAACGACCGTTCACGAAGTGGACGGTCGTCCCCTCGAAGCGGGCGATGTCGGGCCGGGGATGGATCTCGCCGTGTCGTATGAAGTACAGGAGCTCCGAGTTCACGACGGGGTGCGACGAGAGGAGCCGATGGTCCGGCTTGGGCAGGCCGTACCGCTCCAAGCTCCCGGTCAGGAGATGGAGGAGCGCCTCGAGGAGACGCACGCGCAGCGCGCGGGGAACGAAGCGGATCTTCGCGTGCATCACGTCCGAGGGCAGACCGAAGAGGAACTTGGGGACGAAGTAGTAGCCCCGGCGCATGCTGATCGCGGTGAACGCGGAGACGCGCGAGGTCTCGACCGCGATGTCGCACGCGGAGTTGCCCCCGCCGATCACGAGGACGCGCTTGGCGCGGAAGGGAGCCGCGCTCTTGAAGGAGTGGGAGTGAAGGAGCTCTCCCGAGAACCGCCCGGGGTAATCCGGCATCCGCGGGTCCCAGTGGTGGCCGTTGGCCACGAGCAGGAAGTCGAAGCGCTCGACGCTCCCGTCGCCCAGGGTGAGCCGCCAGCCCCCGCCGTCCGGCTGCGCGCGCGACACCTCCGTGCCGAACCGGACGAGACGCAGGACGCCGAAGTGACGCGCGTACCCCTCGAAGTAGGCCTGCAGCTCGCGGTGGCCTGGGTAGTCCGCCGTCCCCGGGGGAAACGGGTAGTCGGAGTACTCGGACAGGGTCTTCGAGCTGATGATGTGCGTCGTCTCGAAGACGCTGGAGTAGGACGGGCCGGGGTCGAAGACCCAGTTGCCGCCGACCCGCCGGTTGCGGTCGTAGACGACCACGTCGCGGAGCCCGACCTGCAGGAGCTGCTTGGCGGCGGCGATCCCGGAGGGACCGGCCCCGATCACGCAGCAGCGCGGCATGTCCGTCCCCTCAACCGGCGGGGGTGATGGGCCAGGGCCGGCTGATGTAGTCGGAGGCGGTGAGGAAGATCAGGATCGCGAGGAAGACGAAGCCGGAGAGCAGCACGAGCGTCGTGAGCCGCGGGCTGTAGCGCACGTGCATGAAGAACAGGATCACGAGCGTCGCCTTGATCGTGGCGATGGCGAGCGCGATGAGCGTGTTGAACGACCCGAAGTCCCGACCCGCGGCCAGGACCGTGACCACGGTGAGCAAGGCGAGGGCGAAGAATATCGCCACGTAGATCCGCCAGGAGACGACGTGGTGGCCGGCCATCAGTGGTGACCCACGAGGTAGAGGAGGGGGAAGAGGAAGATCCAGACGATGTCCACGAAGTGCCAGTAGAGGCCGGTGAGCTCCACCGGCGTGTGCCAGCCGGGGGAGAAGCGCCCCCGCCCCGCCATCCACCCGATGATCGCGAGGATGGGGATGCCGATGATCATGTGCAGCGCGTGGAGGCCCGTCATCCCGAAGTAGAGCGAGTAGTAGATCTGGGCCTGGCGGGCGTGCTCGCCCTCGAGGTGGAGGACAGAGGGGTCGAAGCGCGGGCCGGGCACGAGGCACCCCGTGTGCGGGCCGTCCCCGAGGCAGGGCGCGATCTTCTCGTGGTACTCGAAGTACTTCACGCCGAGGAAGGTGCCGCCGAGAAGGATGGTGAGGCCGAGGAAGAAGACGATCGCCTTCGACCGCCCCACTGCCGCCGACCAGACGGCCATGGCCATGGTGAGGCTGCTCGCGATGAGCACCAGCGTGTTGAAGAACCCGATCTTCCACGAGAGGTGATGGCTCCCTGCCGCGAACGCGTCGTAGTACAGGTGGCGGTAGATCGCGTAGGTGGCGAAGAAGCCACCGAAGAACATGATCTCCGTGACGAGGAAGATCCACATTCCGAGCGCGCTCGCCTCCTTCTGCTGGTCGAGGTCCGCGAAGTGATGGACGAGCGGACCGCGTGCCCCCTCCCGGGTGCCCGGGGGGTGGCCGGCGGGCCCGGCGAGCGCCGCGTCAGACATGGAGCGCTTCCTTCACGAGGGCGGGATAGTCGTAGACCTCCTCGTGGACCTCGGGCGTCGTGTCGAAGTTGTGGGTCGGGGGCGGGGACGACGTCTGCCACTCGAGCCCGGTGGCCGGCCAGGGATTCGCGGCCGCGTAGCGGCCGTAGCGCATCGACCACGCCAGGTAGAGCATCGGCAGCAGGTAGCCCACGCCCAGGATCGACGCTCCCGCGGACGACATGACGTTCAGCACCTGGAACTCCGGAGGGTACACGTGGTAGCGCCGCGGCATCCCGAGGTAGCCGAGGATGAACTGCGGGAAGAAGGTCAGGTTGAAGCCGACGAAGACGATCACCGCGGAGACGCGCGCCCACCACTCCGGGTAGAGCCGTCCCGTGATCTTCGGCCACCAGTAGTGCAGCCCGCCGAGGTAGCCCATGATCGTGCCCCCCACCATGATGTAGTGGAAGTGGGCCACGATGAAGTACGTGTCGGTCACGTGCACGTCCACGCCCAGCGTCGCAAGGAAGAGGCCGGTGAGCCCGCCGATCGTGAAGAGGCCGATGAAGCCAAACGCGTAGAGCATCGGCGTCTCCCACGAGATGGAGCCCTTGTAGAGGGTGGCCACCCAGTTGAAGACCTTGATCGCGGAAGGGATGGCCACGAGGAAGCTCAGGGCGGAGAAGATCATCGAGGCGTAGATACTGAGCCCCGTCACGAACATGTGGTGAGCCCACACGAGGAAGCTGATCCCGGCGATGGCGAGGCTGGAGGCCGCGATGAAGCCGTAGCCGAAGACGCGCTTGCGCGAGAAGCAGGTGACGAGCTCGCTGATCACGCCCATCGCGGGCAGGACCATGATGTAGACCGCGGGGTGCGAGTAGAACCAGAACAGGTGCTGGAAGAGGATGGGGTCGCCGCCGCGGTTCGGGTCGAAGAACCCGAAGTGGAAGACACGCTCGAGGGCCACGAGGAGGATCGTCACCGCGATCACCGGGGTACCGAGGATCTGGATGACCGCGGTCGCGTAGTGGGCCCACACGAAGAGCGGCAGCCGGTACCAGCGCAGGCCGGGCGCGCGCATCTTGTGGATGGTCACGACGAAGTTGAGGCCGGTGAGGATCGACGAGAAGCCGGTGATGAAGACGCCGAGGGCGGCGGGGACGACCGCGCTGTTCGAGTAGACGACGCTGTACGGCGTGTAGAAGGTCCAGCCGGTGTCGAGGCCGCCCACGACGAGCGCATAGAGCGTGAAGGCGAGCCCGACCACGTAGACGTACCAGGAGAGCAGGTTGATGCGCGGGAAGGCGAGATCCTTGGCCCCGATCATCAGGGGGAGGAGGAAGTTCCCGAGGACGGCCGGGATGGCGGGGATCAGGAAGAAGAAGACCATCACCACGCCGTGGGCGGTGAAGAGCTTGTTGTAGGTCTCGGCGGTGACGAGGCTCCCCGTGGGCTCCACCAGGTTGAGGCGGATGATGACGGCATAGGCTCCGCCGAGGAAGAAGGCGAGCGTCACGGAGACGAGATAGAGAAGCGCTATGCGCTTGTGGTCGACGGTGAGCAGCCACGACTTCCAGCCGTAGCCGTCCTTCAGGTAGTGGTGCTTCGGGAGGGCGTCGGCTTCCTTCATCATGGCTTTCGGTCCGCGGCCCTCCCCGCCGTCGGCGCCTCGGCCGGCGGAGCGGGAAGGGCGAGAGACTTCACGTAGGCGATGAGCTGGAGGAGCGACTCCTCGCTCACCTGCCCGAGGTACGTGGGCATCACCGGCTGGTAGCCGGCGGTGACCTTGGCCGCCGGGCTCAGGATCGACTCTCGGATGTAGGCCTCGTCCGCCACGACCTTCTCCCCGCCCTCGAGTGTGACCGTGCGCCCGAAGATCCCGTTGAGCAC
>JBKPBQ010000462.1:0-2714 GCA_046726955.1 Acidobacteriota bacterium | reverse complement strand
GTCTCCGGTGGATCAACCTGAGCGGCCTGCGAGCCGGGCTGCAGGAGGGCACGGAAGTCGCGATCGCCACGCACGGACTCTCGATCGAGCCGGGAAGCGCCACGCTCCGCGTCTTCGCCAACAAGCTCGACCTCGCGCAGCCGATCCTCGTCATCGCCCCCCACCCCGACGACGCGGAGATCGCGGCTTTCGGCCTCTACGCGGGCCGCAACGCGACGATCGTCACCGTCACCTCCGGCAACGCAGGCGACGCCAACTACGTGGACGACTTCCCGGACAAGGCCGAGCAGTACCTGTTCAAGGGCTTCCTGCGCGCCGTAGACAGCGTGACGGTGCCCCTGCAGGGCGGCATCCCTCCCGACCGCTGCTACAACCTCGGCTACTTCGACGCGCGCCTCGCCGACATGCACGGCAAGCCCACCGAGGTCTTCGCCGAGCTCTACGGCCCGAACAAGGACGTGGCCCCTTACCGGCGCGCCAACGTCGGCCGGCTCGTGGCGGGAGGCTCCCGCCTGAACCAGTGGACGAACCTCGTGGCGGACCTCGAGCACGTGCTCGACAAGGTCAAGCCCGCGATCGTGGTGATGCCCTATCCCCAGCTCGACACGCACCTCGACCACGAGTTCACGGCGGTCGCGGCCGCGGAGGCGCTCGCGAAGGTGAAAGGGCCGAAGGTCTTCCTTCTCTACACGAACCACGCGTTCAAGAACCTCTACCCCTTCGGCCCCGCGGGCGCGACGATGTCGCTGCCGCCGTGGTCGGGCAAGGAGCTGCCCGTCGAGAGCGTCTATGCCCACCCGGTGAGCCCCGACCTCCAGCGGCGCAAGCGTTACGCTCTCGAGACGATGCACGATCTGCGGCTGTCGCCAGCGGAGCAGGAGTCCTGCTACGTGCCGGGAGCGGGGCCGAAGCGCCCGGACTACCCGCGCGAGCCTGCGGTCGACTACCTGCGCCGGGGCCCGCGGTCCGAGGAGACCTTCTTCGTCTTCGGGCGTGAGGGCGTCCTTGACCTCGTCAAGTCCTTCCTCGCCGACCGCAAGGCGGGAGAGAAGCCGTGACGGACGCCGCGGCCGCTCCCGCCGGCGCCCCGCGCCTCAAGCGCACGCTCACCCTCTGGGACCTCGTGATCTACGGGATCGTCCTCATCCAGCCCACCGCGCCCATGGGCATCTACGGCGCGGTCAGCCTGGAAGCGAAGGGCCACGTCGTCACCGCGATCCTGATCGGCCTGTGCGCGATGCTGCTCACGGCGGTGAGCTACGGGCGGATGGCGCGCGCCTATCCCGCCGCCGGCTCCGCGTTCACGTACGTCGGGCGCGAGCTCCATCCCGCGCTCGGCTACGCGACGGGCTGGTCGATGGTGATGGACTACATCCTGAACCCGGTCATCTGCACGATCTGGTGCAGCAAGGCCGCGCTGAACTTCCTGCCCCAGATCCCCTACCCGGTCTGGATCGTGTTCTTCGCCTGCCTCTTCACCGGCCTCAACCTGCGCGGGGTCAAGGCGAGCGCCCACACGAACAACGTCATCGCCATCGGTCTCACGGGGGTCGTCGTCCTCTTCCTCTACTACGCGATCCGCTACATCTTCGGGGCCTCCCTGAGCGGAGCCGACCTCACGCGCCCCTTCTACGACCCGGAGACGTTCTCGCTGCCGGTGGTCCTGACCGGGACGTCCGTGGCGTGCCTCACCTACATCGGCTTCGACGGCATCTCGACGCTCTCCGAGGAGGTCGAGAACCCGCGGCGCAACGTGCTGCTCGCGACCGTCCTCACGTGCCTCTTCACGGGGATCATCGCCTCCATCACGGTATACTGCGCGCAGCTCGTGTGGGGAGACTGGAAAGGCTTCCCCGACGCCGACACCGCGTTCGTCCACATCTCGGGGAAGGCCGGGGGTGCTTTCCTCTTCGCGGTCGTGAACGGCTCGCTCCTCGTGGCCAACGCGGGCTCGGGTATGGGAGCGCAGCTGGGGGCGGCGCGGCTCCTCTACGGGATGGGCCGCGACGACGCGCTGCCGCGCTCCTTCTTCGGCGCGATCGACCCGCGGACGCAGATCCCCCGCAACAACGTGCTCCTCGTCGGCGCCCTCGCCCTCCTCGGCGGGTTCGTCCTCACCTACCAGCTGGGGGCGGAGATGCTGAACTTCGGCGCGTTCATCGCCTTCATGGGGGTCAACCTCGCGTCGTTCACGCGCTACTGGGTGCGGGCCGACAAGGCGAAGAGGGGCGTCGGCGACTTCGTGCTTCCTCTGCTGGGATTCCTGATCTGCCTCTACCTCTGGCTGAACCTGCGTTGGCAGGCGAAGCTGGTCGGTGGCTTGTGGCTGGGGGCCGGACTTCTGTACGGAGCGATCAAGACGCGCGGCTTCCGCAAGAGCCTCGTGTCGTTCGAGCTGCCGCCGGAGTAGCATGACGCTCTACGAGAACGAGCTGCGCGAGCAGCCGGCGGTCCTCGCCCGGCTGCTGGAGCGCGCGCGGGGACCCGCGGAAGGCATCGCCGACAAGGTGCGCCGCCGCGACCTGCGCTTCGCGGTGCTCGCCGCGCGCGGGTCCTCCGACAACGCCGCCCGCTACGGGCAGTACCTGCTCGGCATCCAGAACTCCCTGGTCGCCGCGCTCGCGACACCGTCCGCCTTCACACAGTACAAGGCCGCTCCGTCCCTCGCGGGCGCGCTCGTCATCGGGATCAGCCAGTCCGGCCAGTCGCCGGAC
>JBKPBQ010000461.1:0-4561 GCA_046726955.1 Acidobacteriota bacterium | reverse complement strand
CCGAGGTCCTCGTGGAGGTCGATCCGTCCGCCGTGCCCGAATCGCGCGATCGGCTCGCCCGTCCTCGCGTCGAGCGCGTAGACGTAGTGATCCTGGGCGGTGAAGATCCTCCGGTCCGTCCCGCTCTCCCAGTACGTGACGCCCCGGTTGGGGCCGCGCCCACCGAGCTTCGAGTCGAACCTCCAGCGCACGGCGCCCGACGCGCCGTCGAGCGCCACGACCTTGTGCTTCGGCGTCGTCACGTACACGACGCCGTCCACCACGATCGGGTTGGTCTGCAGTCCGCCCTCTTCGCCCGAGTCGTACGACCACGCCACCTCGAGCTGCGTGACGTTGCCCCGGTGGATCTGGTCGAGAGCCGAGTAGCGCGTCCCCTCCCGGTTGCCTCCGTAGACGAGCCACGTGCGCGACGACGGGGGATCGACCGCTCCGACGTTCCCGGCGTCCACGAAGGTAACGGTGAGAAGGGCGGCCAGCGCACTCGCCGGAAGCCGAGCCTGCATGGGGTGCGATTCTGTTTCGGAAGCGGGACCGAGGTCCATCCGATCGCCCGCGTTGCGTCATAATCCCGGCACTTCCCGGAGGTCGCAATGAGTCTCGTCGCCCACGCGGGCGTGCTCGTGCTTCTTCTCGCCGCGGCGCCGTCGCCCGTGCGCTTCGACCTCGTGATCCGCGGCGGCCGGGTGATGGACCCGGAGACCGGCCTCGATGGCGTGCGCGACGTGGGGATCCGCGGGGGGGAGATCGCCCGGATCTCTACGGAGCCGCTCGAGGGGGCCCGGGTCCTCGACGCGAGCGGGCTCGTGGTCGCTCCCGGGTTCGTGGACCTCCACCAGCACCACCACGACGCCGAGTCCTACCGCCTGAAGGCCCTCGACGGGGTCACGACCGCGCTCGAGCTGGAGATCGGCGTGCCCGACGTGGCGCGGTTCCTCGCCGAGCACCGCGGCCGCTCGCTGATCCACCACGGGACCTCGGCGAGCCACCCCGCCGAGCGCGTGGCCGTCCTCGGCGAGCCGATGGCGGAAGGAGCGCTCGTCCCCGCGGCGGGAAAGGCGACGGCCGAGCCGGCGACACCCGAGCAGATCGGCCGCATCCGCGAGGCGCTGCGCGCCAAGCTCGATGCCGGAGGCCTCGGGATCGGCATGGGCCTCGCGTACACGCCGGGGGCCACGCGCGCCGAGGTCATCGAGATGTTCCGCCTGGCCGCGGAGCGCAGGGTGCCGGTCTTCGTCCACGTTCGCAGCACGGGCCCGAAGGAGCCGGGGTCGGCGATCGAGTCGATGGCCGAGGTCATCGCGGCCTCGGCGGTGACGGGCGGGGCCGTGCACATCGTGCACATGAACAGCAGCGGCGCCAAGGATGCGCTCGCCTGCCTGGCCCTCGTGGAGGGCGCCCGGGCCCGCGGCCTCGACGTCACGACCGAGGCCTACCCGTACGGTGCGGGGATGACCGCGGCGAATTCGGCGGTGTTCGACCCCGGCTGGCAGGAGAAGCTCGGGCTCGACTATTCCGACCTCGAGCGCCCGGACACCGGCGAACGGCTCACGAAGGAGACCTTCGACGCGCTCCACGCCTCGACGGAGCCGCGGCTCATCCTCATCCACACGAACCCGGACGCGCTCGTGGACGCGGTCGTGCGTCATCCGCTGGTGATGATCGCGAGCGACGGCGTCCGGCCGCACCCGAGGAACGCGGGCACGTTCTCGCGGGTGCTCTCCCGCTATCCGCGCGTCCAGGGCAGCCTGACGCTCATGGACGCGCTCCGGAAGATGACGCTCCTGCCGGCGCGGCGGCTGGAGACCGCGACCGCGGCCGCCCGCCGCAAGGGCCGGCTGCAGGAGGGAGCGGACGCGGACGTCGTGGTGTTCGATCCCGCGCAGGTCGCGGACCGCGCGACCTACCGTTCGCCGGCGGAGCCGAGCGTCGGCATGCGCTTCGTGCTCGTGTCCGGCACGGTCGTCGTGGACGGCGGGAAGGTCGTGGAGGGTGTGTTCCCCGGGCGCGCCCTCATGAGCGATCGCGCGTCGGCGCGATGAGCCCTCGGGACGCGGCGGATCCCGCGCCGGCCACCGAGCTCCGCCGCGTCGTCGGATTCTGGGGCGGGACGGCCTTGATCGTCGGCATCACGATCGGCAGCGGCGTCTTTCGCAAGCCCCAGACGCTCGCCGCGCTGCTGCCCGACGCGCCGCTCATCCTCGGGCTCTGGACCTTCTTCGGGATCGTGAGCCTCTGCGGCGCCCTCGCCCTCGCCGAGCTCGCCACCATGCTTCCGCGCACCGGCGGGCCGTACGTCTTCATCTACGCCGCCTACGGTCCCGCCGCCGCGTTCGTGTTCGGCTGGCTGTACCTGCTGGTGGCGACACCCGCCGCGATCGGCGCCCTCTGCACGTTCGGGGCGGAGCTCCTCCTCGGCCTGGGCGGCCGCACGATCCGGGACCTCCCGCCCGCGGCCGTTCCCGCGGTGGCCTCGGTCGCGATCGTGCTCCTCGGCGCCGCCAACTACCGGGGGGCGCGGCTCGGCTCCGCCATCCAGGGCACGCTGACCGTGCTCAAGGTGTCGGCGATCTTCCTCGTCATCGCCCTCGCCTTCTTCGCGAGCGGCGGGAGCTTCGCCCATCTCGGCGAGCGGGCGGCCGCCGGCGTGGCCGGGTCCGCGCTCGGCCGCGCCGCCGCGTCCGTCATCTGGGCCTACGACGGCTGGATCGCGGTGAGCATGATCGCGGGCGAGGTCGTGGCCGCGGAGCGGCAGATGCGGCGGATCGTGGTCTCCGGCATGCTCGCGATCGTGCTCCTCTACCTCGGGGCCAACGTCGCGTACTTCTACGCGATGCCGGTGACGGCGATGGCGGAGGCCGTGGAGGGCGTACCCCAGCGGATCGGCGCGTCGGTCCTCGGTCCCCCGGGTGCGCTCCTCGTCTCGCTCCTCGTCCTCGCCAGTGTCTTCGGAGCCGCGAGCGGCAACGTCCTCGCCAAGCCGCGCGTCCCCTTCGCGCTCTCCCGCGACGGCCTGACCTTCGCGTTCCTGGGCCGCGCCCACCCGCGCTACGCGACGCCTCACGTCGCGATCGCGATCCAGACCGCGGGCGCCGTCGCCCTCGTCTGGCTCCTGCGCGACTTCGACCGCCTGACTACCTACTACGTGGTCGTCGAGTGGGCGGCGCTGCTCTTCTCGGTGGGCGCCGTCTTCGTGCTTCGCCGGTCGATGCCGGATGCGCTGCGTCCCTTCCGGACGCCCGGGTATCCCGTCGTTCCCGCGGTGTTCCTGCTGGGGACGTTCCTGGGTCTCGCCGCCATCGTGTGGGGCGAGATGGCCCAGGCGACGCCGAACTACTCGCCGATCTGGGGCCTCGTCGTCTCCCTTGCGGGCTTCCCGGCCTACTTCCTCTGGCGCGGCCGGCGGGTCTAGCGCAGGGTGCTGAAAAAGCAGGCTTCGATAGCCGCGCGCGCCATGGCGCGCCGCGTGAGGACACTCTTCAGCACCCTGCTAGCCGAGGTCCGAACGCGCGAGGAACAGCTTGCAGCGGGAGCGCACGCCGGGATCCTCGGCCTGGGCCTGCAGCTCCTTGAGCCGGGCGACGAGCGCGGGGCGCTCCGGGCTTTCCGGCCGGACCTTCTTGCGCAGGACCATGGTCACGAGCCCGTACTGACCGTCGGGCAGCGCCATGAGGCCGGGAAGGTCCTGGAGGAAGCGCGCTGCCGGCCGCGTCTCGAGCTCGCCCACGAAGGTCGCCATCTCCCTGAAGGTCATGGCGGTCTTGCCCGAGCGGACGAGTGTCGAGCCGCCGTCGGCCGGATCGTCGTCCGTCATGCGACTCATCGTAGGCAGCGCCTCGCCGTTGTCAACGTCACGCTAGCGGATGCGCAGGGCCGGGTCTCCGAGCACGTGATAGATCGAGAGGAGCTCGGGGAAGGCGCCGGTCTGTGCGTAGTCGTCCTGGGCGGCGAGGACGGCGTCGCCGAGGCGGGCGTGGCTTCCGGAGAGGATCTCCTGGAGGACGGCCTTGTGGAAGACGTGCGCGGGGTCGTTGACGCTCAAGCCCGTGGGGGAGAAGGCGGCGACGACGCCCTTGCCCTGGGCCTTGAGAAGCGCCTCGGAGAGCGAGTTCATGGGCGGGAAGTGGAAGAAGCCGTTCAGGCAGTTCAAGGTGAGGAGGAGCGGCTGCTGAGGCTGGGGAGCGAGAGCGGGGACGTCCTGGTAGTTGAAGAACTTCTCGCTGGCCCAGGCGACGGTGCTGCCGTGGCCGATGTAGTTCATGAAGGAGGAGCCGTTGTCGAAGGCCTGCCGGATCTCGCTGCGGGTGTTCGCCCCTTCGAGGGAGTAGTAGATCTTCTGGGGGTTCCTCGAGGCGAGGACCGTCGCGGCGACGTCGTCGGCGTCGGCCTCGAAGTTTCCGGCGAGGTCGGCGTTGTCGGCCACGATGACGGCGGATCCTCCGAAGCTTCCCCCGCCGTTCTCGAAGTCGAGGACCTTCTGGACGAGAATCGCGGCTTCGGCGGCGCTCGCTGCGGGGAGCCTGCCGATGGCGAAGTCCGGCAGCAGGTCGTCTCCGTTCACGCT
>JBKPBQ010000460.1:0-8039 GCA_046726955.1 Acidobacteriota bacterium | reverse complement strand
GCGCCGCCGAGGCGGGTCGTCCCCGGGCGTTGCGTCGCTCCGACACCGGTGCCCGCTTCGACGAGCGTGGGACCGGGACCTCGCGTGCCGGAGAGCGTCGATCGGCCGGGGGCGCGCGTGATCGGCCGGCCGGAGAGCGATCCCGAGCGTGTCCTTCGGCCGGTGCCGAGATCGACGGTTCCCCCCGGCTCCGGGCCGTCCACGGGAAGGAAGGCCCCGGAGTCCATGGGCGACGGCGGGTGCGTCGGCGCCTCGAGGTCCACGAGCGCCTCGAGCGCGTGCTGCGCCGTGGAGGAGGACGCGTGGACCTGTAGCCAGCCTCGGAGGTCCATCGCGAACTCGTACGCCGTCTGGTAGCGCTCGGCGAGGTTCTTCGACATCGCCCGCTTGAGGATGGGCAGGAGCGCGTCGTACTCCTCGCCCTGCGGGATCTTGTCGAAGTCCGCCTCCTCGTGGGTGATCTTGTAGAAGATCGCCATGAGGTTGTCGGAGTGGAACGGGCGCTTGCCGGCGAGCAGCTCGTAGAGCATGCAGCCCACGGAGAAGACGTCGCTCCGGCCGTCGACCCTCGCCCCCTTGACCTGCTCAGGCGACATGTAGTCCGCCGTGCCCACGATGTTGCCGGTGCCCGTCATAGAGCCGGCGGTGTCGCGAGCAACGCCGAAGTCCATGATCTTCACGGAGCCGTCGGTGCCGATAAAGATATTCGCGGGCTTGATGTCGCGGTGGATGATACCGGCCTTGTGCGCGTGGGCCAGCCCGCCCAGCACCTGGACGATGATCGCAACCTTCCGCTCCACGCTCATCGGCGGAGGGGCGCGGACGGCCTTTTGAAGGTCCTGGCCCTTTAGGAGCTCCATGGCGATGTAGGGAGAGCCGTCGGTGTGTAAGTCGAAGTCGTAGATCGTGACCAGGTTGGGATGTGTAAGCTTTCCCACGGCCTGGGCTTCCTTCTCGAAGCGGGCCTTGAGCTCGTGGTCGTCGGCGATGCTCGCCAGCATCACCTTGACGGCTACTTCACGACCGATCTTCGGATCCTTGGCCAGGTAGACCTGGCCCATCGCTCCTTTTCCTAAGAGCTTGACTATCTCGTACTTGCCGATCTTGCCGGTCAGCTCCTTGAACGGAGCCGCCGCGGAAGGCTCGGACGGAGGCGGCTGGTCGCTCATGCTTGAACCGACACTACCGCTACCGTCCCGTGCACAACGAAATTAGACGGCATCGCGGGGAGAGGTGTCAAACCTCTCGATCACCGCGTCTTGCCGCTCACCGTGAACTTGTCGCGACGGTTCCGAGACCAGCAGCCCTCGTTGGACTCGCTGCAGAGCGGAACCTCCTTGCCGTAGGAGACGGTCTTGAGCCGGTCCGCGGCGACGCCGAGCGAGATGAGGTAGTCGTACGCCGCCTTGGCCCGCCGCTCGCCGAGCGCCAGGTTGTACTCGACGCTGCCCCGCTCGTCGCAGTGCCCTTCCACCGTCACCCGGATGAAGTCGAACTTCTTGAGCACCTCGGCGTTCTTGTTGAGGATCGAGCGGTCGCCCTCGCGGAGGTCGGACTTGTCGTAGTCGAAGTGGATCTCCGCGAGCAGGCCCATGCGGTCGATCTCGTCGGCGCTCATCGCCTTGATGCGGGCGTACTCGTCGACCTGGGGCGGCGGCTGGGTGGTGGGCGGAGGCGCGGGGGGCGGCGTCGCCGGCGCCACGGGGGGAGGCGGGGGGGGAGGAGCAGGAGGCTTCGGTTTTCCGCAAGCACCGACGATCGATACGACCGAAACGATCGTGAGGATTCGCGTCCAATGCCTCATGCAGCCACCCTCCTTCGTTTCTCGACGGCCCCCCGTGGGCGGTCGGTCGCTGCCCGGTTCCCGCCGGTCGGCGGGATCGTCAGCTTTTCTTCTTTTCCTCTTCTTCCGGCTCGTCCTTCATCGACTTCTTGAAATTACGGATGCCTTCGCCCAGGCCGCGCCCCAGCTCGGGAAGCCGCGTGGTACCGAAGATGAGCACGATGACAACGAAAATGAGGAGCATCTCGGGAAAGCCGAGATTGAACATGATCCCCTCCCATGTGACGAGCGCTGATCATAGCGCGAAGCGGTGGAGCTGTGCATCCGGGTGCAAGTCCTGCGATGGGTTGGACGCGGGAAGGCGTCAGCCGGCCGGGTCGACGACCCGGAGGTTCAGCCGGCCTCGCCTGTACCCCTCGGGATCGACCTCTACCGTTCCGTAACCCGCGGCCCGGACGGCCGCCACCACGGCTTCCCGGCAACCGGGCTCGTCGAGACGGTCCATCTCCGCGAGAGCGATCTCCACCCGGGCCGCCTCGCCGAAGTGCCGGACGCGCAGCTCCCGGAACCCGAGCGCGCGCACCGCCTCCTCCGCGCGCTCCACCCGGCGGAGCGCCTCCACCGTGACGGCCGTCCCGTAGGGCAGCCGGGAGGAGAGGCAGGGCGACGAGGGGAGGTCCGCGGTGGGCAGGCCGAGCTCGCGGGAGAGCGCGCGCACGTCCTCCTTGTCGAGCCCGGCGTCGGCGAGCGGCGAGACGACCCCCGCCTCCTGGGCGGCGCGGTGTCCGGGCCGGAAGTCGTAGAGGTCGTCCGTGACGAGGCCGTAAGCCACGTGGGCGAATCCCTCGGCGGCGGCGAGGGGCACGAGCCGGCTGAAGAGCTCCGTCTTGCAGCGGTAGCAGCGGTCGCGCTCGTTGCGGACGTAGAGCGGGTCCTCGAGCTCGGAGGTGCGGATGACGCGGTGCGGGAAGCCGAACTGCGCGGCGAGCGAGAGCGCGAGCGAGCGCTGCGCCTCGGCGAGCGATTCGGAGTCGGCGGTGACGGCCAGGCTGCGCGCGCCGAGGACGCGATGCGCCATCACGGCGAGGAGCGAGCTGTCGACGCCGCCGCTGTAGGCGACGACGAGCGAGCCGAGCTCGGCGAGCCTGCGCTCGAGCGCCTGCCGCTTCTCCGCGACCGACGACGTCCTGTCCCGCACGACCGCGTCCGTCACCGTCACTCCTCCCATTCGTCCTCTTCCTGCGGAGCAATGTCCAGCTCCAGAGGCGACAGCCCGACGACCTCCAGCTCCACGCCGCACTCAGGGCAGCTGATGATCTCGCCCTTGTCGACGTCGAACTCGTCGATCTCGATGTCCGCCTCGCACTCGGGACAGACCGCCATTACCCGTACCTCCGGGCCGCCGATCATATAACTCTATCCGGCCCAGTCGGGCGAGTGATTGTCGTGCCGCCAGGAGTACTCGAGGCGGGCGAGGGGATTGCCGCGGGCGTCGAGGAGGCGAACCTCCTCCGTCTGCCGAGCCCGGAACGCGTCCGACGGGTGGAAGCCGAGGTCGTAGGAGAAGGTCGCGGCGAAGTAGCGCCCGTCGGGGGAGGGCACGAGCCGGCGGTAGTAGATGGCCCCCTGCCAGAGCGTCTCGCGGTTCTTCCCGTCCGCGTCCATCACGTCGATCCCTTGCAATTTTCCTTCCGTCCAGAGGCAGACGATGCGGCCCGAAGGGTGGAAGCGCGGGGCCCGGCTCTTCTTGAAGCCTCCGGTGAGGCGGCTCGCGTGGCCGTCGGCGAGGCTGACGCGCCAGAGGTTGTCCTCGCGCACGAAGACCACGTACGTCCCGTCGGGGCTGACCGTCGGGCTCTGGTCGTCCATCCCCCGGCTCTGCGTGAGGGGATGGCGCTCGTTGTCGCCGGAGATCGCGAGGTCGAGCACGTGGAGCCCGGAGCCCGGACCCGCGACGCGGCGGGCGGCGACCACGAGCCCCTTGCCGTCGGGACGCCACGCGGGCGAGGCGTCCTTCCATTCGACGCCGAGGGTGAGCACGCGCGTCTCCCCCGAGGCCACGGCCACGATCCCGATGCGGCCGCCCATGACGAAGGCGACCTGCGTGCCGTCGGGAGAGATCGCGGGGTCGGACACGGGCTCGCTCGTGTGGGTGAGCCGCCGCTCGCGGTCGCGGGGCAGCCGCCGCCAGTAGAGCGCGCTCGTGCCGTCGCGATCGCTCACGAACACGAGGCCCCCGCGCACGTCGCCGGGCAGCCGCTGGCCGGAGCCGAGCACGAAGAGGAGCGCTCCCCCGAGCAGCAGGACCACGGCGATCCCGACGATCCACTTCCGCCGCTTCATGGGCCGGGGCGGCGGATCAGCGCGTCCCCCGGCGCTTCCACTCCCCGCTCTTGCCCCCGGTCTTGCTCACGAGCACGAGGCCGCCGATCTCCATGCCCTTGTCCGCGGCCTTGACCATGTCGTAGACGGTGAGGGCCGCCACCGCGACGGCGTGCAGCGCCTCCATCTCCGCCCCCGTCTTCGCCTCCGTGCGCACGCGCGCCTCGATCGCGAAGCCGTCCCGGCGGGGGGCGAGCTGGACGTCGACGTGCGAGAGCGGCAGCGGGTGGCAGAGCGGAATCGCCTCCGCCGTGCGCTTGGCGGCGAGGATTCCCGCGAGCCGCGCCACCTCGACCACACCGCCCTTGCGGAGCTTTCCCGCCCGGGCGAGGCGCAGCGCCGCGGGGGCGATCTTGATCCGCCCCCGCGCCACCGCCTCCCGCGACGTCGTGGGCTTGGCGGACACGTCCACCATCCGCGCCCTTCCCGACGCGTCGAGGTGGCTGAGCTTTGGCCTAGAGCGGGGCGCCGTCACGCTCGAGGAAGTTTCCGAGGAGGATCGCGCTCGCGCGCTCTCCCGCCTCCGCGCGCTCCCGGTCGGCCGGGAGCACGACGAGCGCGTTGGCCCGGGCGTGGGCCACGAGGTCGGCCGAGCCCTGCGAGGGCACGAGGCGGGCGACGAGCCGTCCCTCTTCGGAACGGACGCGAGCGGGGAGGTGGGCCTTGCGGCCCGAGCGGTTCCGCGCCGGCTCCAGCAGCTCGACTTCGACCGTGGGTCGGACGACCGTCTGCGTGCCCTGCATGCGCAGGAGGGCGGGGCGGACGAAGAGGTCGAACGTGACCTGTGCGGAGACGGGATTGCCGGGCAGGCCGAAGACGAGCTTGTCGCCGCGGAGGCCGAACACGAGCGGCGCGCCGGGCTTGATCGCCACGCGCGTGAAGAGGAGCCCCACGTCGAAGCGCAGGAGGACCGGCTCCACGAGGTCGAAGGCGCCTTCGGAGACGCCGCCCGAGAGGACGAGCACGTCGGCCGAGAAGCCGGCGCGCACGAGCTCCGCGATCCGGTCCGCCTGGTCGGGCGCCGTCCCGAAGTCCACGACGTCGGCCCCCGCCCAGCGCGCCTGCGCGACCACCGCGGTGGCGTTGCTGTTGCGGATCTGGCCTCCCACGGGCCGCGTCCACACGTCCACGAGCTCGTCGCCCGTGACCACCACGGAGACGGTGGGACGCCGCCCCACGCGCAGCCGTCCCTTCCCGACGCTCGCGAGAACGGCGAGGCCGGCAGGATCGAGCGGCTGGCCGCGGTCGTAGACGCGCTCTCCCTGGCGCACCTCGGAGCCCTTCCGGGAGATGTGGGCGCCCGTTTCCACCGAGGACAGGATCTCGACCTTCCGCCCGCCCTCGACGGCCCGCGTCTTCTCCACCGGCTGCACCGCCGTCGCTCCCGCCGGAACCGGGGCACCCGTCATGACCTGGAATGCCTTGCCGGGCTCCAGCGGGCGGTCGGGCATCTCTCCCGCCCGCACCTGCCCCATGACCTCGAGCACGACGGGGGCGCTCGCGGTGTCGCCCGCGCGCACCGCGTAGCCGTCCATGGCCGAGCGGTCGAAGGGCGGCATGTCGAGGTCGGAGACGACGTCCTCCGCGATCACCCGCCCGAGCGCCTCCGTGAGGAGGACCTCCTCCGCGGGCAGCGTCGGGGTGTGGGCGAGGACGATCTCGAGCGCCTGCTCGACCGATATCGAAGACGTCGTCACACCTCCATTCTAACGCCCCGCGATGCGCTAGCATCGGGGAAAGGAGGCGCCCCTGGTACCGACGGTGACCTGGGAGGACGACGCGGTGGTGATGATCGACCAGCGCCGTCTGCCCGGCGAGCAGGTCTTCCTGCGCTGCCGCGATCACCGCGAGGTCGCGGAGGCGATCCGGGGCATGGCCATCCGCGGCGCCCCGGCCATCGGTGTCGCGGCGGCGATGGGTCTCGCGCTCGGGGTGCGCCTGTCGCGCGCGGAAGGCGAGGCGCTCCAGCGCGAGTTCGACGCGATGTGCCGCGACCTCGCGGCCACCCGTCCCACCGCGGTCAACCTCTTCTGGGCGATCGAGCGCATGCGCCGGCGCTTCGCGGAGAGCGCTTCTCTCCCGACGCTGCGCGACGACCTGCGGCGCGAGGCTCTCGCCATCCACGAGGAAGACCTCGCGAGCTGCCGGCGGATGGGCGACCTCGGGGCCGAGCTGCTGCCCGACGAGGCGAGAATACTCACCCACTGCAACGCGGGCGCCCTCGCCACCGCGGGCTACGGCACGGCGCTCGGGGTCGTGCGCTCCGCGGCGCGGCTCGGAAAGCTCAAGCACGTCTTCGCCGACGAGACGCGGCCCTACCTGCAGGGCGCGCGCCTCACCGCCTGGGAGCTCCTCGAGGACGGCATCCCGACGACGCTCATCGCCGACAACATGGCGGGCTTCATGATGGCGAAGGGCGAGGTCAACGCCGTCGTGGTCGGCGCCGACCGCATCGCCCGCAACGGCGACGTCGCGAACAAGATCGGGACCTACTCGGTGGCGATCCTCGCCCGCGAGCACGGCATCCCCTTCTACGTGGCCGCCCCCGTGTCCACGATCGACCTCGAGACACCCGACGGCTCCCGCATCCCGATCGAGGAGCGCGCGGCCGACGAGGTCACGCACCACGGGGGCCGGCGCCTCGCCCCCGCCGGTGTCGCCGTGCGCAACCCGGCCTTCGACGTGACGCCCGCGCGCTACGTCACGGCCATCGTCTGCGAGCGCGGAGTGGCGCGCCCGCCTTACGAGGCGAGCCTCGCCGCGCTCGTGCGGGGATGACCGCCGGACGGTGAAGATCCTCGCCCTCGAGACGTCCTGCGACGAGACCGCGGCCGCAGTGGTCGAGGACGGCCGGCGCGTCCTCTCCAGCGTCGTCTCCACCCAGACCGCGATCCACGCTCCTTACGGCGGCGTCGTGCCGGAGCTCGCGTCGCGGCACCACATCGAGAGCCTCTGCCCGGTCGTCGAGAAGGCGATGGCCGACGCGGGGCTCGACTTCCCCGAGCTCGACGCGGTGGCGGTCACGCAGGGGCCGGGGCTCGTGGGCTCGCTTCTCGTGGGCGTGCAGGCCGCCAAGGCCATCGCCCTCGTGCACGACAAGCCGCTCGTCCCCGTCCACCACATCGCGGGCCACATCCAGGCCCCCTTCCTCGACCCCGGAGGCGTCCTCCTGCCCGCCCTCGCCCTCGTCGTCTCCGGCGGCCACACGAGCCTCTTCCTCGTGCCCGAG
Organism: Acidobacteriota bacterium; assembly: GCA_046726955.1. Taxonomy (GTDB): domain Bacteria; phylum Acidobacteriota; class Vicinamibacteria; order Fen-336; family Fen-336; genus CAVPGH01. The sequence goes on along the minus strand of JBKPBQ010000460.1, from coordinate 645 downwards.
GAAGGCCGCTACGAGCTGCTCGGCCGCACGCGCGACGACGCGGCGGGCGAGGCCTTCGACAAGGTGGCGAAGCTCCTGGGGCTCGGCTATCCGGGCGGCCCCGTGATCGACCGCCTGGCCCGGGGCGCCAACGAGTCCGCGGTCGAGTTCAAGGTCGCGCGGATCAAGGACGGACGGCGCGACTTCTCGTTCAGCGGGATCAAGACGGCTGTCCTCTACCACGTGCGCCGCGAAGGGATTCCCCCGGTGGCCGACCCCGAGCGCGTGCCCGCGGAGATCCGCGACCTCCTCGCCTCCTTCCAGCGCGCCGTGGTGGAGGCGCTCGTGCGCGGGCTCGTCCGCGGCTCCGAGGAGCACCACCCCGCGAGCCTCGTGATCACGGGCGGCGTCGCCGCGAACTCGCGGCTGCGCGAGGAAGCCGCACGGGCCGGAGAGCGGCTGGGCCTCCCCGTCTTCATCCCACCGCTCGCGCTCTCCACCGACAACGCCGCGATGATCGGGGCCGCGGCCTACGTCAATTTCCGACGGGGCGTGCGCGCCGGCTTCGACCTCGAGGCCCTGCCCCACCTCGCGCTCGGCCAGGAGGGTGCTTCGAGTTGACAGGCCGGCGAGCGGTGGAATATGTTCGAAGTAACAGGGTTCCCG
>JBKPBQ010000459.1:0-11202 GCA_046726955.1 Acidobacteriota bacterium | reverse complement strand
CAGGTAGGACGGCCGCCCGGCGCGCACGTCCGACCTCCCGGCGGCGATGCCGAGGGCGATGGCCACGGCCGGCTGGAGGAGGAAGCGGAACCGGCCCGGACCGGCGAGCCGCTTGGGGATGTCCTCCAGGAAATCGCGGGTGAACACGTAGAAGCCGCCGCGCTCGTAGGCCTGGCGCAGCGACTCGGGCACGGAGAGCGCGAGGACGAGCACCGTGAGGGCGGCGAGGACGCTCGTCAGCGTCCACGGAGTGGTCCGCGCGCTCACGCCGGCTTCCGCTCGCGGGAGAGGCCGAGGCCCTGCCGGTCCTGCTCGAGCGCGTCCCGGCGGTCGTCGCCGTCCTCGAAGGCGCGGTGGATCCCCTTGTCCACGCGCTCCAGGTAGAGCTCGAGGGAGCGCCGCCGCTCGGGCGGGGCCTGCTCCACGAGGTTCGTGAGCGACGCGCGCATCCGGCGCATGACCTGGATCGAGCTCGCGCCGTAGAAGCGGATCTCGTCGAAGGCCAGGGCGAGGACGTCCTCGAAGCTCGGGACAGGGAAGACGAGGCGCAGCTTCCCCGTGGGGTCGCGCGAGCGACCCATGGACAGACGGCTCCGCGCCAGGCGGAGAAGGAGATCCTCGACCTGGTCGAGCACCTGCACGGCGGTGGTGGGGTCGTTGATGGCGGGGGACAGCGCCTTGATCGCGATGTCCACGAGGATGCGGATCGCGTACTTCGGGTCCTGCTCGAACGTGCGCTCCGCCCCGAGCCGTACGAGCCGTCGCAGCTTCCGCTCGGCGAGGGGCCGCGAGCCCCCGTGGACGCGCAGCAGCGGCATGCCGTCCGCCACGGTGTCGCCCACCGCCCACAGGACGACGACCACCGCCTCGTGCCGCGCCGCGAGCGCCACGAGACCCGAAACGTCGAGGGCCTGGATCACCGCGGGGCCGCGGCGGTGGACGAGAACCTGGGTCTCCCGAGGCAGATCGTCCGCCGCCTTCGCCTCGCCGGCGTCCGATCGCCCTTCCTCGAGCGGGGCGTAGTCGCGCTCGATGACCTCACGACCCTGGTCGCCGGCATAGGCGAGGATGCGCGAGATCTGGAGCATCGAGAGCTTCTCGACCAGCATCACGAAGAAGACGACGCTCGCGAGCATCAGGGCGATGGCGAACCACACGGTGAGCAGCGGGACTTTTCCCGTGCCCCCGCGGTCTACCCAGCCGAGAGCCGCGAGCGCGTAGATGAAGGTCGCGATGAAGATGCCGAGGGAGTGCGTCATGACCGCCGACCCCGCGAGCCACGCCACCAGGCGCGGGGAATAGGCGGTGGCGCTGAACTGCACCATCACGAAGGCGAGGGAGAACACGAGGCCGGTGAGGGGCAGCATCCCGGAGGCGATCGCCGAGAGGATCGCGACCGCGGGGCCCGCGCCGACCTCGGCCGTGAGCCCCGGGAGGAAGCGCGTCTCGAGGCGCGGCAGGGTCAAGCCGAGGACGACCGCGCCCGCGGCGTAGAGGAGAGGCGTTCCGAGCATCGTCAGGGCCCGGCCGGCCCTCGTGCCGAACCTGCGGCCGATCATCGCCGGGAACGCGCTTCCGCTCGTCCTCCCGCCCCGCCCCCCACCTCGACCACTCCCGCGACCTTGCCCAGCTCGAGCACCTGCTCGGCGGTGGTGGTTGCGAAGAGGTGCATCGCCCGGGCCACGATTCCCGTCCACCCGGTCTGGTGGCTGGCTCCGAGGCCGGCCCCCGTGTCGCCGTGGAAGTACTCGTAGAAGAGGACGAGGTCGCGCCAGTGCGGGTCCTCCTGGAACTTCCGCGTGTCGCCGTAGACCGGCCGCCGGCCCTTGGCGTCCCGCAGGAAGATCGAGGCGAGCCGGTGCGAGATCTCCTCGGCCACCTGGTAGAGGGTCATCTGGCGTCCCGAGCCGGTCGGGCACTCGATCTTGAAGGCGTCTCCGTAGTAGGCGTAGTACTGCAGCAGCGCGCGGACGATCAGGCCGTTGACCGGCATCCAGACCGGCCCCCGCCAGTTGGAGTTGCCGCCGAACATCCCGGAATCGGACTCCCCGGGCAGGTAGTCCACCCGGTACTCCTCGCCTTTCACGTGGAGCACGTAGGGATGGTCGGCGTGATGGCGGGAGAGGGACCGGATCCCGCACGGGCCGAGGAACTCGCGCTCGTCGAGCATCTTCGTGAGCACGCGCCGGAGCCGCGTCTCGTCGAGGACGGAGGCGAGGCGACGGCCGGCCTGGCCGGGCCGAGACGGGTCGTGGATGGAAGAGGTGAGCTCCGGCCGGGCGGCCACGAAATCGCGGAAGCGCTGGATGGTCTCGGGGTACTTCGCGGCGAGCTCTCCTTCGAACACGGTGACGGCGCAGAGAGGGAGGAGCCCCACCATGGAGCGCACCTTCAGGCGCTGCGCGCTCCCGTCGGGCAGGCGGAGCACGTCGTAGAAGAAGCCGTCCTCCTCGTCCCACATCCCGGTGTCCTCGCCCGCGTGGACCATCGCGGAGGCGATCCACAGGAAGTGCTGGACGAACTTGAGGCACATCTCCTGGTAGGCCGGCTTCTCCAGCGCGATCTGCACGGCGATCTCGAGCATGTTCTGGCTGAAGATCGCCATCCACGCGGTGCCGTCCGCCTGCTCCAGGTACCCCCCGGTGGGAAGGGGCGCGCTGCGATCGAAGACGCCGATGTTGTCGAGCCCGAGGAAGCCGCCCTCGAAGGCGTTGCGGCCCGAGCGGTCCTTGCGATTGACCCACCACGTGAAGTTCAGGAGCAGCCTCTGGAACGACCGCTCGAGCCAGTCGAGGTCGCCCTCTCCATGGCGCGCCTTCTGCAGCCGATACGCGAAGATCGTGGCCCAGGCGTGCACGGGCGGGTTGACGTCGCCGAAGTTCCACTCGTAGGCGGGGATCTGCCCGTTGGGATGGATGTACCGGTCCTGGAGCATCAGGTCGAGCTGCTGCTTGCCGAAGTCCTCGTCCACGAGCGTGAGGGCGAGGACGTGGAAGGCGAGGTCCCAGGCCGCGTACCAGGGGTACTCCCACTTGTCGGGCATCGAGATGACGTCGGCGTTGGCCATGTGGTGCCAGTGGTCGTTGCGGGGGGCGGGGCGCCGCCGGGGCTTGAAGGGGTCGGCGCCGTGCTCCCCGAGCCAGACGTCGAGGTCGTAGTTGTAGAACTGCTTGGTCCACATCATGCCGGCGAGGGCCTGGCGCATGACGTTGGCCGCGTCCGCGCTCAACGAGGAGGGGATGACGGAGGCGTAGAACTCGTCCGCCTCGTGGCGGCGCCCTTGCAGGACGGCGTCGAAGTCCTTGAAGGGATCGCCGCTCTTTGCCGACGCCGCATCGCGGAGGCGGAGGCGAAGGGTCCGGGCCTTGCCCGCGGGGATGGAGAGCGAGTGGTGGACGGCCGCCTTCGTCCCTTCCCGCTTCGGGTTCACCGCGTCCTTGCGGCCGTGGACGAGGTAGCTGTCGAAGGCGTCCTTCACGTAGGGCGTGCGGTTGGGGGTCTGGAAGAGGCGCTCGGTGTTCGTCTCGTTCTCCGTGAAGAGCGTCGTTGCGTCCCCGTCGCAGGACAGGTACCGCTCGCCGAGCTCGGGATGGGAGAGGGCGATGACGCTCGCGCCCTTTCCCTGTTCCTGCCGGAGCGACGGCCGGGACGCGCTCCTGCCCCTCGACCAGGTGTTGCGGAACCAGACCGTGGCGAGCAGGTGCAACGTCGCCGCGTCCGGGCCGCGGTTGCAGGCGGTGACCTGGATGAGGAGGTCCTCGGGAGAGGCCTTCGCGTACTCCACGAAGACGTCGAAGTAGCGGTCGCCTTCGAAGACTCCCGTGTCGAGGAGCTCGTACTCGGGCTCTTTCCGGCTCCGCTTCCCGCTCGTCCTCACGATGTCGTCGTAGGGATAGGCCGCCTGGGGGTACTTGTAGAGGTACTTCATGTACGAGTGCGTGGGCGTCGAGTCGAGGTAGAAGTAGTACTCCTTCACGTCCTCGCCGTGGTTGCTCTCGCTGTTCGTGAGGCCGAAGAGCCGCTCCTTGAGGATCGGGTCGCGGCCGTTCCAGAGGGCGAGGGCAAAGCAGATCCGCTGCCGGTCGTCGGAGACCCCCGCGAGGCCGTCTTCGCCCCAGCGGTAGGCGCGGGAGCGGGCCTGGTCGTGGGAGAAGAAGTTCCAGGCGTCGCCGCTCTCGCTGTAGTCCTCGCGCACGGTTCCCCACTGCCGCTCGCTCAGGTACGGCCCCCACTTCTTCCAGGCCGCCCTGCCCTCGTCGGCGTCCTTCAGCCGACTCCGCTCCGCGTTCATGACGTCACCTCCCGGTCCACTCGCTCTCGGGCGAGGGCTTCGTTTGGGAATCCGCCCGCGCTCGCCGGCTCTATCGCCGCCGTCCGCCGCCTCCGCGCATGCCGCCGCCGCGAGAGCCGCTCGAGCGATACGAGCTCCCGCTGCTCCGGCTCGTGCCCGAGCTCGAGCGGTAGCTGCCGTAGTCGTTCGTGCGCTGACGGCCTTCCGAGCGCGCCGCGGAGTCCCGGTTGAGCTGATCCCGCGTCGAGGAGTCCCACGTCGAGGCCGACGGCCTCGAGGTCGTCGAGCGGTCGCGGGCCTGCGTCGACGCCTGGCCCGCCCTCTCCCCCGTGGGCTGCGGCCGGTCCACGTTCCCCCAGCTCCCGTTGTCGTACTTCTGCCAGCCCCCGTCCTGCTTCCGGTAGACGTTCCCGTCCCGACCCGCGTACACGTCCCCGCTCCCCGTCCGCGCGACGCCTGAGCCACCTGGGCCCACGGGGTTGCGCGTGATGGCGGCGCCCCCTTCGCTCGTCCGCGTCGTCCGCGTCGTCGTCCCCGTCGCACGGTTCGTGTACCGGTTCGTCTGCGCCCACTGGTCACCGCGCTGCACCGACGTGCTGCCCCAGCTCCCGTACACGTTCGACCCCTGGCGCGTCTGTCCGTAGGCGCCCGTCCGCGGGTTGTACGCCTCTCCGTAGCCGCGCGCCCCGTAGGGGCCCCACGCCGCCGCCCCTCGCGAGTACGTCCCCGTCCGCGGGTTGTAGCGCGACGTGACACCGGCCCCGCCGTAGGGTCCGTAGGCGACGGCGGTGCGGCGATACGCACCTGTCCATGGGTTATACGACGCTCCGTACCCGTAGGTCGGGTAGCGCGGGTAGTAGTAGGGGTAGAAGCCGCCGTACCCCCAGTACGGCGGGTAGTAGTAACCCGTCCCCCACACCGCGCAGCCCCAGGCCACCATCACTCCCGTGTACGCGGCCACCGTCGCAAACGTCGCCCACTCGTCGTCGCTGTCATCCTCCACCACCGTCACGTACGTCACGTTGTGAGACGGCGAGCTCGGCGGGATCTGGTAGATCTCCTTCGGCACCGACGACGTCACCTCCCACACTCCCGTCGGCGTCGGCGCCTTGAACCACACGCCCTGGTAGCACATGTAGTACGAGTCTCCGACCTTGAAGACGTCCTTGTCCGTGTTCACGGCGGTCTGGACCTGCGTCTTCTCGATCGGCGTGAACTTCGGATCCCCCTGGTAGGCGACTTCCGGAGCCTTGAGCTCCTTCTTCTTCACCCGCGCCGTCTGCGGCACCTGCGCGAGCAGCACTCCCTCCGCGGCCTGCTGAGTGCCCGGCACCGACGCCAGAATCCGCGAACGTGGGTGCTCGAGCGGGATCTTCTGGAAGTCGGGGGGGAGGCTCAGCGTCGCGAACGTCCACGGGCCGGTGAAGTCGGGCGCCGAGAACCACCGCCCGGACACGAGGTAGTAGATGGGGCCCGTCGCACCCATGCGGAAGACGTCGCTTTCGGTGTTGCTCACCCACAGGAGCTTCGTGTCCGCCACCGTCTGGTAGAGCGGAAGCCCGCTCACGAGAATCAGCTCCGCCGGCGCCGTGCTCACGAACACCTTGGGCGCCTTCTTCGGGTCGAGCTTTTTCCCGGGCAGCGCCGCCTTGACGTCCTTCCAGTTGTCGTCCGCGGGCAGCTTCTTGAAGCTCTCCGGCAGCGTCCCCGCGGGCGTCCACGGCCCCTCGAGGGCCGTGGCCTGCAGCCACGAGTCCTCGTTGCGCAGGTAGAGAGTCTTCGTCGGTCCGTGCTCGAAGAAGTCCCAGTTCGTGTTGACCGCGAACTTGAGGTCGTTGTCCTTGATCGGGCTCCAGATCGCATCGCCGTCGAGGTTGACGAGGACCGCCGGAGACGTGCTGTAGAAGATCGTCGGAGGATCGGCCTTGACGCCATCCACGCCCTCCACGTTCTTGGGCATGATCTGGCTCCGGTCGAGGCTGGCGAGCACGCGGTCGAGTGCGATCACCCGGTCGTCGTCCGGGATGCCCTTGTCGATCTCGCTCACCACCTCCCGCATCTGCTCCTTCGGGAGCGTCGGGAAGTTCGCCTCCGTGATCTTGAGGTCCTTGAAGTCGACGAGGCGCTCCGCCGCGGACACCTTCGTGTCCGCCTCGAGCTTGATGGTCCCGAGCGCCGGCTTCTGCGCGCTCTTCATCTGGTAGGCCACGGCCGCGTAGGCGACCATCTGCTTCTGGCCCGTCCAGCTCGCGACCTGGGGCTGGTAGATGAGGATGCGGCCGCCGCTCGGCGTGGAATAGGCGCGCGGCCATCCCCCGTCGATCGGCGGCGGAGAGGCCTTTGGAGCCGGTGACGGCGCGGGAGAGGCGGCCTTGGGGGGCGTTGCCTTCGGCGCCGGCGACCCGCTCGCCGCGGGCGCTTGTGCGGCGGCGAGCGAGAGTGAGGGACAGAGGGCCAGGCACGCCGCGGTCACGACCGCGACTGGCGCCCGACCCGCCAGGAATGGAGACGTCATACGAACCTCCTCAAAAACTCCAGCCCAACGCGAACGTCACCCCGTAGTCGTTCCGCGGCGAGCCCGCGGTCGCGGGCCGGCTGTCGTAGCTCTCGTAGCCGCGCAGGGTGGCGTAGAAATCCTTGACCAGCTCCCGCTTGAGCTGGCCCTCCACGTCCAGCCGGTAGCGGCCGCCGTGGTTCAGGCTCGCGTAACCGGCGACCGCGAGCGAGACGTCCACCTTCGGGAAGTCGTAGGAGAAGCGGTCGTAGGTGAGCACGGCGGTGGCCTCCACGTTCGTGGTGGTCTCGCCCTCCACCGGCCGCTCCCGGTTCACGCTGATCCCCGCCCCCGCGAGGAACCTGTCCCTCGCGCTCTGCACGAGGTAGCGGCCGCCTCCCGCCGACGCGGAACTGCGCAGGTCGAACCCCAGCTCGCGGTTCTGCTCCACCTGGCCCTTGACGAGGGCGACCCAACGGTTCGGGAAACGCCGCCCGTAGCTGAGCGACAGCAGGCTCCGGCGCGTCTCGTCCACTCCCGGCTGCGAGGTGATCGTGGCCGTCGCCGCGCTGCTGACCTCGTAGCCGGGCCGCTCGAAGCCGAGCGCCGCCGAGAGGTCGAGCTTGAAGAGCTCGCTCGCGCTCGTGTAGCTCGCCCCCACGTCCAGCGATCCGTCGAGGCGCTTCCAGAAGCTCGTGTTCAGCCGGCGCACGCGGAAGACGTTCAGCAGCTCCAGCGTGTCCGTGTGGCCCGCCCACACGATCTGCACCTGGCCTGGGCCCGGCCCCGGGACGAGCGAGCCCAGGTAGCGGTTCCCCTGCATGTCGTCCACGTCGAAGGGCGCGGAGGCGGCAACACTCGCAACCTTGTCCCACTCGATCTGCACCGTCCCCAGGTCGTCCGTCTTGAGCTGCAGCCGACCGCGCTCGAGCTGCTCGACCTCGCCCGTCAGGTGGTCGCCGTTCTTGAGCACCACCACGTCCGTCTTCGCCGCGAAGGCGGGAAGGGCGGCGAGGACGAGCGAGGCGGCAATCGCGGCGGGCCTCGTCCGACAGGACGCCACCTCCTACCTGGTGAGCAGCACGATCACCGGCCCCCACGCCGTGAGGAGGATGTTCCCGATCGCGTAGGGGACGGTGTAGCCGAGCACCGGCAGCTTGCTCCCCGCTTCGTCCTGCACGGCGCGCAGCGCGGCGGTGACCGTCCCCGCTCCCGCGCACGCCCCGAGGAGGATGACCGGGTTCATCTTGAGCACGTGACGCCCGAAGTAGAGCGCGACGATGTGCGGAGTCACGGCCACGAGGAAGCCCACGACGAGCAGGCTCGGGCCCGTCGAGCGCAGCCCGGCCACGAAGGTCGGGCCCGCGCTGAGGCCCACCACGCCGATGAAGACGGCGAGTCCGACCGTGTCGAACACCCAGAGCGCGGGCTCGGGGATGCGTCCGAACGTGGGGCGCACCGAGCGCAGCCAGCCGAAGACGAGTCCCATGATGAGCGCGCCCCCGCTCGCGGTGAGGCTCAGCGGGAGGTCTCCGATGCGGAGCGTGAGCGCGCCCAGGATCCCTCCCACGACGATGCCGACGCCGACGAACACCACGTCCGTCTCGCTCGACGCCCTCTCCACGTAGCCGAGCGCCTTCCCCGCGCGCTCCACGTCCGCCGAAGCGCCCGCGAGCCGCAGCAGGTCCCCGCGGTTCACGAGCGTGCGCGGCGTGAAGGGGATCTCCTCTCCTTCCCGCACGAGCTTCAGGACGGCGACGCCGCGCCCGTGCTCCTCCGCGATGTCGGCGAGCGTGCGGTCCGCGACTTCGCGCCTGGTGACGACGACGTCGAGAGCCGCCATCGGGAAGTCGAGCAGCGCGCGGTCCTCCACCTCGTCGACGAAAGGGAGGGCTTCGTCGAGAAGCACGTGCCGCCGCGCTGCGACCGCGGCGACATCGCCTCGTCCCAGCACGGTCGCGGGCGCCGCGTCCACGACCTCGGCGCCCCGGCGGATGCGGCCGACGAACACGCGGTCCGGAGCGAAGGAGCGCTCGACGTCCGCCACCGTCCGGCCGGCCATTGCGTCGGGCACGCGGTAGGCCCGCATGTCCCACTCGCGGTACGCCGGCCGCGTCCCCGCCTTCGTCTCCGGCGGTCCCCCTTCCTGCTCCTCGAGCTTCCGGCTCTCCGCCCGGAGGTCGAAGCGCAGGAGCCGCGGCGCGAGGCTCGAGAGGAACCACACGACGAAGCCCGTGCCCACGAGGTAGCTGACCGCGTAGGCGACGGGGATGTTGTTCACGAGCCGTGTCTTCTCGGCTTCCGGCAGGTCGAGCCGCGCGATCGTGTTGCCGGCGGTGCCGATCACCGTGGATTCCGTGAAGGCGCCGGCCATGAGGCCGGCCGCGGTGCCGCTGTCGTATCCCATGACCTTCGCGGCGACGAGCGTCGTGGCGAGGCTCGTCACGCAGAGCACGACCGTCAGGATCGCCTGCGACACCGCGTTTTTTCCCAGACCGCGGAAGAACTGGGGGCCGACCTTGTAGCCGGTGGCGAAGAGGAAGAGGTCGAAGAAGACGACCTTCACGAGGGGATGGACCTCGACTCCCAGCTGCCCGACGAGCACGCCGGCGAGGAGCGTGCCCACGACGTTGCCGAGACGGAACGTGCCGACGCGGATGCGGCCGATGACGAAGCCGATCGCGAGGGTGAGGAAGATCGCCAGCTCGGGGTTCTCCCGGATCGACGCGACGACGAAGCTCATGCCTCGGACCCTCCCCGGTGTCCCATCGATTCGCGGCGACGGCGGGGCGCCGACGGCCGGGCCCCCTGGCCGGCCGCCGGTGTCCGCGTTCGTGTCCGGCGCGAGGCGACTACTTCTTGCTGGATCCCGGCGGGAAGTCCTTGAAGAGCTTGTCCGACGCCTTGGCGATCTTCTTTATGTTCTTCTCCGGCTTGTCCGAGATCTCGTCCGAGGCGATGCCCCGGTACATGAGGCTCTTGGTCTTCGCGTCGAAGATGTCGACGACGAGGGTGCCGACCAGGTACTCCGACTCGGTGGTGGTAGCGGTGCCCATGCCGGCGCCGCCCCAGCCGCGCCAGCCGTAGCCGCCGTAGCCGCCCATGCCGGAGTAGAAGGTGTTCAGCGTCTTCTGCTTCTCGGTCGCGCCGTGGAGCACCACGATCGCGTCCGCCTTGTCGGCGTCGGTCGGAGTCCAGCCCTTCTCCTTGAGCGTGTTGGTAATCTCATCGGTAATCCGCTTCTCGCTGATCGGGTTGTTCCAGCTCGTGCCGATCTTGACCGCGAAGGTCTTGACCGCCGCGAAGTTGGCGTCCTTGTCGAAGTCGACCTTCACGTCCTGCGCGTGGGCCGACACCCCGATCAGGCAAAGGGCGGCGGCAATGGCAAATCTACGCATCTTGAACTCTCCTCCCGTTTCGTTGCCTCACGGCTCGAAGTCTCAGTAGTCCTGGAACAGCTTCTGGACCTCTCCCAGGCTGCGCGGCTTGAGGAGCGCGAGGCGAAGCAGCACCCGCGCCTTCTGGGGGTTGAGGTCGTCGGAGGCCACCAGGCCCAGCTTGTCGTCGTCCACCTCGACGTTGCGACCGACGCGTCCGGTGACCACCCGCGAACTACGCACGCAGATTATGCCCTTTTTGGACTGGGCGGCGAGGGCGTCGAGGGCCGTCTTGGTCAGGTTGCCGTTGCCCACGCCGGCGATCACGACGCCTTTCGCTCCGGCGGCCACCGCGGCGTCGATCAAGGCACCGTCCATGTTCTCGTGGGCCATCACGATGTCGACCCGGGGAAGGGCCTTTACCCCGTCGAGCGAGAACTCGCTGTCCATCGTGTTCTTCGCCACCGCGCCGCGGAAGAACTCGCACTCGCCGTAGGCGACGGTGCCGATCAGCCCGCGCAGAGGCGAGAGGAACGTCTGCACGGCGGTGGTGCTGGCCTTGGTGAGCGACGACGCGCCGTGGATCCAGTCGTTGACCACCACGAGGACACCGCGGCCCGCCGCGTCCTTGTTCCCGGCCACCGCCACCGCGTTGAAGAAGTTCAAGGGGCCGTCCGCGGAGAGGGCGGTGGAGGGGCGCATGGCCGCGGTCAGCACCACGGGCTTGCGGGACTTGACCACGAGGTTCAGGAAGTAGCCGGTCTCCTCGATGGTGTCGGTGCCGTGGGTGATCACGATCCCGTCCACGTCGGGCATGGCCGCGAGCTCGTTGACGCGGCGGGCCAGCTTCAGCCACACCTCGTCGTTCATGTCCTGGGAGCCGATGTTCGAGACCTGCTCGCCGCGCATCGCGGCCAGCTTCTTCGCCTGGGGCACCGCGGCGAGGAGCTGCTCCACGCCGACCTGCCCCGAGGTGTACGCCGCTTGCACGTCGCTCGCGGCCGCGCCCGCGATCGTGCCCCCGGTGGCGAGGACGACGA
>JBKPBQ010000458.1:0-5865 GCA_046726955.1 Acidobacteriota bacterium | reverse complement strand
CTCCTCCGGAGCTCGAAATCGAGGAGGCCAACCATGGGCCAAGATGCTAGCATGGCCCCCCGGGAAGCCCTAGGACGCGACCACCGCTGACGAAGAAATCCGCCGCGGCTCCCCCGCCCCGTCGTCGTGCACCGCCTGGTGGCGGCCCCCCTCCTTGGCCATGTAAAGAAGGCGGTCGGCGCGCTCGACGAGGGACCGCGAGTCGCCGTCCCGCTCGGGCTTCACCGAGACGGCACCCACGCTGACCGTCACGTGGGGCGCGCACGCCGACCCCGCGTGCTCGATGCCGAGCCCGTCCACCGCGGCGAGAACCGCCCGCAGCATCACCCGCACGCCGGCGGGGCCCGTCTCGGGCACGACGAGGGCGAACTCCTCCCCGCCGTACCGCGCCGCGAGATCGGGGGGACGCCGGCAGCGGGCGGCCACGGCCTGGGCCACCGCCCGCAGGCACTCGTCGCCGCGCGCGTGCCCGTAGCCGTCGTTGAAGCGCTTGAAGTAGTCCACGTCGAGGAGCACCAGGGTCAGCCAGTGGCCGCCGCGCTCCGCGCGCTTCCACTCCTCGTCGAGTGTCGCGTCGAACTTGCGGCGGTTGGCGAGGCCGGTGAGCGCGTCCTCGGTCGCGAGCAGCGCGAGCTGGTCGCGCGAGGCCGCGAGCTCCTTCGTGCGCTCCGCGACCATCGCCGCCAGCTCCCGCGCCCGCTGAGAGAGAACGCGCACGCGCCACTGCACGCCGGCGTACCCGAGGCCGACGAGCACGAGCAGGTAGAGCGCGTACGCCCACCATGTCCTCCAGGGAGCGGGGCGGATGCGGAAGGAGAGCGTCTCCGGCCCCGAGACGTTGCCGCGCGCGTCCTTCCCCCACACGCGGAACGTGTACTCGCCGGCCCCGAGGTTCGTGTACTCCTTGGACGGGCTCGCCGTCCACTCCGACGGCTGCGGGTCGAACCCCACGAGCTGGTGGCGGTAGCGGATCCTCGACTCCGCCGCGTAGGCGAGCAGCGCGTACTCGAACGAGAAGTTCCGCTGGGAGTGCGAGAGCGACTCGCCTCCCCGCAGCTTGCGGCTGCGGTCGGACAGCCCCGCGGCCTCGATCACGAGCGGCTTCGGGGCGACGTCGGGCACCTCCCACCGCGGGTCGAACATCGCGAGCCCCCGCGCCGTCCCGATCCACACGCGTCCCTGGCCGTCGCTCGTGCGGGCCCCCTGTTGGCCGTCGCCGCTGGGCAGCCCGTCCTCCGTGCTGAAGACGTCCACGGAGAAGCGCGCGGGATCGTCCGGCGTCGGGTCTCGCGGCGTGAGCCTCGCGATGCCGCGCGTGGTGCCGAGGTAGACGCGCCCCCGGCCGTCCTGCGTGATGCTCTGCACGGTATCGCTGGGCAGCGCAGGGCGGGTCGCCGTGGTGAACGTCTCCCAGCGTCCCGAGGCGTCCTCGAGGCGCAAACGCGACGCTCCGCCGGAAAACGTGCCGGCCCAGACCCACTGCGTCCCGTCGGCGTCGGTCGTCAGCTCGAGCGCCACGACGTTCAGGCTCAGGAGGCCCGCCTCCCTGCCCATGGTCGTCCAGCGTCCGTCCTCCAGCCGGGCGATGCCGCTGCTCGTGGCCGCCCACAGGGTGCGCGTGCCGTCGCGGCGCCGAGTCGAGAGCACCTGCGTGACGAACGCGCTCGGAAGCTCGTCCCGGAAGACGGTCCACTTACCGCCGGCGAGGCGGCCCAGCCCCCCTCCGTCCCGACCCAGATCACGCTCGAGCCGTCCTCGCCCTTCGTCTCGCGCACCGTGTAGACGCGTTCGTTAGGCAGGCTCCGGGGGTCGTACAGCGTCCAGCGGCCGTCCTTCAGCCGGCCCAGGCCGCCGCCGAAGGAGCCGACCCACAGTGACGATCGGCCGTCCGCATCGTCCGTCTCCAGCAGCGAGAAGACGATCGTGTGTTGCAGCGGCCGGGGAAGCTCCACCGCGCGGAAGCGGCCGTTCTCGAAGCGCGCGAGCCCTCCGTCCGAGGTGCCGGCCCAGATCGTCTGCCCGCCGTCGCGTCGCGAGGCGAGCACGGAGGTGACGGCCCCCCCGGGCATGCCGGTCGTGCTATCGAACGACCTCCAGTAGTTCTCCGACAGCCGCACGACGCCGCCCCCCCATGTGCCGAGCCAGAGCGTCTTGAGGCCGCCCGCCGACGTCGTCTCCAGCACCTTCCAGATGATGCGGATGGGCAGGCCGGAGCGCTCGTCGAAGAGGGTGAAGTGGCCTTTCTCGAAACGGACGAGCCCGCCCTCGGTGCCAATCCAGAGCGCGGGCGTGCCGTCGCGGGCCTGGCTCCTCGTGATCACCTCGACGTTGCTGGGCAGGCCGGACTCCGTGTCGAGCACGGTCCACGCGCCGGCCTCGCGCACGGCCATCCCGCCGCCGTAGGACGTGATCCAGAGGGCGGGGCCGCCGTCGAGGCCCGCGCTCTCCACGACGTCGACGATGCGGTGGCCGAGGAGCTGGCGCGGGACGGGCACGGGGACGAAGCGATCCCTGTCGAAGCGGGCGAGCCCCTGGGCGGTGCCCACGTGCAGCACAGGCTTGCCGTCCTCGCCGGCGATCTCGCCCAGTCCTTCCGTGTCCAGGCTGGGAAGCCCCGACCCCTCGCCGAAGACCGCGACCCGACCGTCCTGGAGGCGCGCGACGCCCTTCTCGGTGGCGATCCAGAGGACCGACTTGCCGGCGCCGTCCGTCGTCTCCAGAAGGCCGCGGACGCGGTTGCTCGGAAGGCCGGCCGCCTCGTCCGTGATCGTCCACGAGTCGTCGCGGAGCCGGGCGAGCCCGCCGTCGAAGGTGCCGATCCAGAGGCCGCCGTCCTTCGCCAGCCGCATGGCGCGCGGGTAGTTGGTGCGCATGCTCGCGGGAAGGGTCACCGTCGTCCAGCCGCGGCCATCGAAGCGGGCCGCGCCGTCCTGCGTGGCGGCCCAGACGAACCCCTTCTCGTCCTGGAGCATGTCCACGATCGTGTGCTGCGGCAGGCCCGACCGCTCGTCGAACGAGGCCCAGGGCAGCCGACCGGGAGGCGCGGGCTCGATGGCGAGGCGCCGCGTGCGCGCGGGTGCGATGGCGACGTCGTCCCCGCGTGCCGCCGCGGGACCGAGGGCGAGAAGGGCCCACGCCAGGATCCGGGATCTCACCGCGCAGCCAGACCCTAGCGCCTCGCGTCGCCCCGGTCAACATCCCGCGGTCCTGCTAGTATCAGCTACCCCGAGGAGGCGAGCGTGTCCCCCCGAGCCGGTCAGTCCGTCTCGCACTACCGGCTGATCGAGCCCCTGGGCGCGGGCGGGATGGGCGTCGTCTGGAAGGCCGAGGACACGACCCTCAACCGCGTGGTCGCGATCAAGTTCCTCGCCGAGAACCTCGCCCGCGACGCGGAACGCCTCGCACGCTTCAAGCGTGAGGCCATGACGGTGGCCGCGCTCAACCACCCGAACATCGTCCAGATCTTCTCGGTGGACGAGGCGGAGGGCGTTCCCTTCCTCACCATGGAGTACGTGGGCGGAGGGAACCTCGCCACCGCCATCCCCAAGGGAGGCTTCCCCCTCGAGCAGTTCTTCGAGGTCGCCATCCCCCTCGCCGACGCGCTGCACGCCTCGCACGAGCGCAACATCGTCCACCGCGACCTGAAGCCCGGCAACGTCATGATGGGCGAGGACGGCCGCGCGCGCATCGTGGACTTCGGGCTCGCCCAGCTCCGCACGCCGGGATTCGCCGACGACGGGACCTCCACGGCCTCCACCGCTTCCGGCGAGACGCACGCCGTGGGCACACTGCCCTACATGTCACCGGAGCAGCTTCAGGGCAAGCCCGTGGACGCGCGGTCGGACGTCTTCTCGCTCGGGGAGGTCCTCTACCAGATGGCGACGGGCGAGCGGCCGTTCGACGCGGAGACGAACGCCGACCTCGTGGCCGCCATCATGCGGTCCGAGCCCATCCCGCTCACACGGCGCAACCCCTCGCTCCCCCGCCAGCTCGAGCGGATCGTCGAGCACTGCATGAGGAAGGACCGCAAGCGGCGCTTCCAGACCGCTCTCGACGTCCGCAACGAGCTCGAGGACCTGCGGCGGGAGCTGCAGTCGGCCGATCCCGCCCGGGACAGCCTCTCCTCTCCGTCGGTGAAGCCCAAGACGCTCGACCGGAACTCCGTGGCGGTGCTCCCGCTGCGCAACCTGAGCGGCGACCGCGACCTCGAGTACTTCAGCGACGGGCTGACCGAGGACCTCATCAGCACGCTCGCCCAGATCCGCTCGCTGCGCGTCGTCTCGCGGACGTCGGCGTTCACCTTCAAGGAGCAGGGGCTCGGCGTCCAGGCGATCGGCCGGAAGCTGGGCGTGGGCACGGTCGTCGAGGGCGGCGTGCAGACGGTGGGACGCCGTATCCGCGTCACAGTCCGCCTCGTGGACACGACGCAGGGCTACCACCTGTGGGCGGAGAAATACGACCGCGAGCTCGCCGACATCTTCCAGATCCAGGACGAGATCAGCCACAACGTGGCCCGCGCCCTGAGCGTGCGGCTGGAGACGAGCGGCCTCGCGCGCTCGCGGCACTACACCGAGAACCTCGAGGCCTACCGGCTCTACCTCAAGGGCCGGTACCACTGGCACCAGGAGACGCCCGAAGCCTTCCAGCAGGCCTTCGACTATTTCCAGCAGGCGCTGAAGGCGGAGCCCGGCTACGCACCGGCCCACACGGGCATCGCCGACTACTACGGCATGCTCGGGTTCTGGGGGATCGTGAAGCCCTCGGACGCCTGGCCGCAGGCGCGCGAGGCGGCGCTCCGGGCGCTCGAGCTCGATCCCGACCTGCCGGAGGCGCACGTCTCGCTCGGCCTCGTGCGTCTCTTCTTCGAATGGGACGGGAAGGAAGCCGACCACGAGTTCCGGCGGGCGATCGAGCTCTACCCCGGCCTCGCCGAAGGCCACTACGCCCACGCGCTCGTGCTCACCCAGGCCGGGCGGACGACGGAAGCCCTCGAGTCCATGCGGCGCGCGCGCAGCCTCGACCCGCTCTCGGCGATGCTGCAGTCGACCGAGGCGTGGGTGCACTATTATGCGCGCGACTATGCCGAGGCGATCGTGGGCTGCCGCCGGACGCTGGAGCTCAGCTCGGCCTTCCTGGAGGCGCGCATCGGCCTCGGCCTCGCCTACAAGGAGGTCGGCCAGTACGGCGATTCGCTCCGCGAGCTCGAGAAGGCCAGGGATCTTTCGCAGGGCAACCCGCTCGTCCTCGGGGTCCTCGGCGCCACTCTCGCCCGGGCCGGAAGGACGGCGGACGCGCAGGCCCTCGTGGCGGAGCTCGACGCCGCGCAAGGAGGCTACGTGGCGCCCATGGCTTACGCGATGCTCTGGACGGGCCTCGGGGACGCGACGCAGGCGCTCGCCCACCTCCGCCGTGCCCTCGAGGCCAAGGACGGGCTCGTGCGGTACCTCAAGGTGTCTCCCCTCTTCGACGGCCTGCGGCACGAGCCGCAGTTCTTCGAGATCCTCGGCACCCTCAAGCTGGACGCACGCACATAGATAAAGGAAGGAGCCAACGATGGTGGTCAACGACAACATCGACCGTCTGCGGAGCGCCGGAATCATCACTCCCGAAGCCGTGCTGACGCCGGACGAGGAGAACGCCCTCTACAGCCTCACCTCGACCGAGGTGGACGCCATCATTTCCGCCCGCAACAAGCTGGGCACGGCGTTCCTGAACAAGCACGTCGCCCCGCGGCCGGACTTCATCTTCTGAGGTCGTCGCGGCCGCGCGGGTTGAGACCGGCAGGGGACGGGCGCTCTTCGAGAAGATAGCGCTCGCGCGCCCGGCCCGTGAGGGCGCGGCGGCGAGGGTGTGGGGCGACCCCCG
>JBKPBQ010000457.1:0-2936 GCA_046726955.1 Acidobacteriota bacterium | reverse complement strand
AACTTCATCGCCTACACGACCAACACCGCGATCACGAGCCCGTTCAACGCCAGCGATCCCTCCCAGCTACCCGCGCAGAGGCTCGACGGGAAGATCGACACCAGCTCCTTCAACGCGTACTTCAGCTCCCGGCCCGCGGACAAGGTGTCCGTCAACCTGCGCTTCCGCCGCTACGACCTCGACAACAAGACGACACGCCTCCCGATCCCGGGCTACGCCCGTTTCGACAGCGAGTGGGTGACCAGTCCCCGCATCAGCGTGCCCTACGGCTACACGAACGACCGCTTCGACGCGACGCTGGGCTACGACTGGGACAAGTTCTCCCTCGAGGGCGGCTATCGCTACACGGGAATGGACCGGACGTTCCGCGAGACCGACAAGACGAGCGAGAACGCGGGCCGCTTCACCGCGCGGTTCGTTCCGAACGACTGGCTGCTCGTGCGCGCGAGCTACGAGCGGGCCAGCCGAAGCTACTCCGGGCTCGAGATCGAGCGGAGCGAGGACGCATCGTTCCAGAACCCCGGCGCCCCCGCGAACCTCTACGCGATTCCGTCCAACGATCCCGCGTTCGCCGCGACGTACAACAGCCTGGGCTGCGGGGCCAACCCCTGCAACATCCGCTACGACCAGGCCCCGCGGAAGGCGGACCGCTGGAACGCGCAGATCCAGGCCTCGCCGGGAAGCGGCAAGACCACCTTCGGCCTCTCCTGGAACTACAACAAGGACGACTACAACGAGAGCAACTACGGCTTGACCTCGCTCAAGTACAACACCGTGACCGCCGAGTTCGACTACGCGCCGAGCGAGAAGTGGAGCCTCTACGCGTTCTACACCTGGGAGAAGAACGAAGACCACCTGCGCGGCCGCCAGAGCGGCTCGAGCGTCTCCAGCAACCCGCTCGACGACTGGGTCTCGGACGTGACGGACAAGTCGAACTCGTTCGGCGCCGGTGCCAACTTCACGTTCGTTCCCGAGAAGTGGACGGGGAACATCTTCGCGCGTTGGCAGAAGGTGGACGGCAACAACGACCTCACCGTGTTCCCCGGAGGCGCCCCCGCCAGCTCGCGGCCGAACGGGGCGTCGGACATCCCGGCCTTCGACGACACGAAGATCCTGGCTTTGAACGCGGAGGTACGCTACCAGTTCAAGAAGGCCTGGGCCTTCGTGCTGGGCGGCTGGTACGAGGACTACACCTCGCAGGACGCGCAGACCACTGGGATCATCAACTACGTTCCCGCCTCGTTCTTCCTCGCCGCCAACGACGGCGACTACACGGCGTGGTGGGGGTACGTGAAGCTCTCCTATCGCTGGTGAGGCGGGTCGGGACGTGAGGGATGTCGACGGATCCGCATGAGTACCACGCGGAGGCGGTCCTTCGAAGCGGGGAGAGCCTGGTCATCCGGGCCATCCGCCCCGACGACAAGGACCGCCTCCACGAGCACTTCCTCTCCCTCGGAAGCGAGTCCGTCTACAATCGCTTCTTCGGCCCCAAGACCGACCTGACGGCCGCGGAGCTCCGACAGCTCACCGAGCTCGACTTCGACCGTCACGTCGGGCTCTTCGCCGTGAGGCGGCGCGAGGGTCGCGAAGAGGTCCTGGGCGTGGCGCGCTACGTGGTGATCGAAGGGACGAGCCCCCGCCGCGCGGAGATGGCCGTGGCCGTGAGCGACGCCTGCCAGAACCTCGGCGTGGGGACGGCGCTCCTCGAGCACCTCGCGCGCATCGCGGTCTCGCGCGGGGTCCGCGCGTTCGAGGCCGACGTCCTCGGCGCGAACAACCGCATCATGCACATGATCCGCCGGAGCGGCCTGCCCATGGACTGCAGCCGCAGCGGCGGCGTGCTGCACGTCTCGCTGCGCGTGCCGGACGACGCGTGGCTAGCCCCCCACGACTCAGGATCGCCGCCGGACGCGGCCCGGGAGGAGCGCCAATGAAGATCACGGACCGGCTCAAGGTCGAGCACGGCGTCTTCCTCCTCCAGCTGAGGCGGCTGCAGGAGATGGTCGAGAAGAACGCGCCTGCGGAGGCGCTGCGGTCCACCCTGGAGACGATCGCCACGGCCGAGGAGTGGCACTCGCTCCTCGAGGACCGGGTGCTCTACCCCGCGCTCGCGGAGACGCTCGGCAAGGACAACCCGCTTCTCGTGGAGATCACGGAAGACCACCGCATGCTGCGCGTCCTCGCCGACAAGGTGCGCGGCGCCGCGTTCACGCACGAGGACGTCATCGCCTACGCGGCGCGGCTGCGCGCGCACCTCGAGCGCGAGATCCACGGGATCTTCCGGCTCGCCGACCAGAGGATCTCGCCGGAGCGGCTCGCCGCCATGTGCAACTGGGACGCCGAGCACATCTTCGAGGAAGCCGGCAAGCGCGAGGAGTGGCTCCGCTCGATCGAGTGAGCCCGCGGCCGGGCTCGTCCACCCACCGCGACGGTTGCCGGGATGAGGCCCACTCACGCAATTCTTGCGGCGAGCGCGCCGCGTAAGCCTCGACGCGCCTTGCACTTAGTCGGATCGGCCCCGTGGCTGGGCCCTTGCACCCCCTTGCGTCAGGAGGGGTCCTGTGAGCTCTGGGGCCGACCGCGCCAAGCCGTATCTCACTGCCGAGTACTGCAAGGGATGTGGCCGCTGCGTCGAGTCGTGCGCACACCACTGCATCGAGAACGGCACCGCGATCGATCCCGCCACCGGGCTCGTGCCCGTCCTCCTCCACCTCGAGAAGTGCACCGCCTGTGGTCTCTGCCTCGACGCGTGTCCAGAGCCATACGGTCTGCTTCCCGAGCCAAGCGAGACCGGCTGCGAGCTGCAGGATCCCTCCGTCGAGCTCGGCCCGCGCCTGACGAGCGCTCCCGAACCGGAAGAGCGCCCGGGTGAGATCTTGACCCTCCCCGAGAGCGCGCCGCTCTTCGTGAAGGGCACCTGCGCGTCGGCGATCGGC
>JBKPBQ010000456.1:0-8887 GCA_046726955.1 Acidobacteriota bacterium | reverse complement strand
CTCCTGAAGTCCGTGCACGGCGTGAAGTTCGTCACCACCATCAACGGCTTCAGCCTCCTCACCCGCACCTCTGCCTCCTACACCGCGTTCTTCTTCGTCGGCCTCGACCCCTGGGACGAGCGGCGGACGGAGGCGCTCTCCTTCCGCGGCGTCCTCGGCACGATCAACCGCCGGCTGCGGTCGGAGGTGCCGGACGCCGTGGCCTTCGCGTTCTCGCCCCCCGCCATCCCCGGCGTCGGTTCCGCAGGCGGCTTCTCGTTCTACCTGCAGGACCGGAGTGGAGGAGCGGTCGAAGTGCTGAACGACAACCTCCAGAAGTTCATGGAGGCCGCGCGCAAGCGGCCGGAACTTGCCAACCTCAACACCGCGTTCCGGGCCGGCGTCCCCCAGATCTACGCCGACGTGGACCGGGAGAAGGTGCTGAAGCAGGGCGTGCCCGTCGCCGACGTCTACCAGACCCTGCAGGCGTTCCTCGGGGGCCTCTACGTGAACCAGTTCAACCGCTTCGGACGGCAGTGGCGCGTCTTCCTGCAGGCGGAGGCGGAGGACCGCCTCTCTCCCGAGGACATCGGCCGCTTCCACGTGCGCAACAACGACGGGAACATGCTGCCCCTCTCCACCGTGGTGAGCACGCGCCGGATCTACGGGCCGGAGTACACGCAGCGCTTCAACCTCTTCCGCGGCGCCCAGATCACGGGCCAGCCCGCCCCCGGCTACAGCTCGGGGGACGCGCTCAACGCGCTCGAGGACGTGGCGCGGCAGGTGCTGTCGCGCGAGATGGGCTACGACTGGGCGGACCTCTCGTACCAGGAGAAGAAGGCCGCCGGCCGGGCGGGCGCCATCTTCGCGCTCTCGCTCGGCTTCGTCTTCCTGATCCTGGCCGCCCTCTACGAGAGCTGGTCGCTGCCCTTCAGCGTCCTCCTCTCCGTTCCCGTGGCGGTCACCGGGGCCTTCTTGGGGCTCTTCCTGCGCGGGTTCGCGCTCGACGTGTTCGGACAGATCGGGCTCGTCATGCTGATCGGTCTCGCCGCCAAGAACGCGATTCTGATCGTCGAGTTCGCGAAGGCCGGCTTCGAGCGCGGTGAGCCGCTCGTCGATGCCGCCCTCGAGGGCGCGCGCCTCCGGCTGCGCCCGATCCTGATGACGTCGTTCGCGTTCATCTTCGGTTGCGTCCCGCTCTGGCTCGCGAAGGGCGCGGGGGCGGTGGGCCGCCAGATCCTGGGCACGGCCGTCATCTCGGGAATGCTCGCCGCCACCGGGATCGCGATCTTCATCATCCCCGTCCTCTTCGTGGTGGTGGAGCGCCTGGCGGGCGCCAAGGCTCATGCGCCCGAGGGCGCGGCGCCCGGGGAGGTCGGATGAGCCGGCGGGCCCGCATCGCGGGGCTCGCCCTCTTCGCTGCGGTCGGCTTCTCCGGCTGCGCCGTGGGTCCCAACTACAAGCGGCCGCCCGTTGTCGTTCCCCCGCAGTTCTACGGCCAGGAAGCCGCGACGGAGGAGGCCCGCTCGCTCGCCGACCTGCCGTGGTGGGAGGTCTTCCAGGACCCGGTCCTGAAGGGGCTCGTGGACGAGGCCCTGCGCAACGGCTACGACGCGCGGCTCGCCGCCGCCCGCGTGGAGGAGGTCCGGGCCCTCTACCGCGTCGCCCGCGGCGACCTCTACCCGAGCGTCGGCTACCAGGCGGAGCTGGAGCGCGCCCGGCTCGATCAGTTCGTGAACAAGGACGGCCACGTCGACACGAAGTGGACGGCCAAGGTCGGCTTCTCGTGGGAGCTCGACATTTTCGGGCGTATCCGCCGGCAGACGGAGGCCGCGAAGGCCCAGTACCTGGCTACAGAAGAGGCGCGGCGGGGCGTCCTCCTGTCGCTCGTGTCGGACGTGGCCACGGCGTACTTCGAGCTCCGCGAGCTCGACACCGAGCTCGAGATCGCGAAGCGCACGACCGAGGCCTTCCAGGGCACCTCCCAGCTCTTCGAGCGGCGGCTCGAAGGCGGGGCCGCGTCCGCGCTCGAGACCGCGCGCGCCGAAGCTTCGCTGGGCCTGGTGGCGGCGCAGATCCCGGAGATCGAGCGCGCGATCGTGGCCAAGGAGAACCAGCTCAACTACCTGCTCGGCCGGCCCCCGCAGCCCATCGCGCGCGACGGCCCGGACGTGCCGATCCCGCCCGACATTCCCGCCGGCCTGCCCTCGGCCCTCCTCGAGCGGCGGCCGGACGTGCGCGAAGCCGAAGAGCAGCTCGTCTCCGCCAACGCGCTCGTCGGCGCGGCCAAGGCCCGCTTCTTCCCGACGCTCAGCCTCACCGGCTTCTTCGGCAACGTGAGCCCGGAGCTCGGCGACATCTTCGCCCAGGGCAAGACCTACAGCATCGCCGCCTCTCTCGTCGGCCCGCTCTTCCAGGCCGGCCAGATCAAGGGCAACTACAAGGCGGCCCAGGCCCGCTTCGAGCAGGGGAAGATCCTCTACGAGGCGGCCATCACCAACTCCCTGCGCGAGGTCTCCGGAGCGCTCGTGGACCGCACGAAGCTCGTGGATACGGAGCGGGAGCGCGCGCGCACGGTGAGGGCGTACACCGAGGCCGTCCGCCTCGCCAACCTCCGCTACCGGTCGGGCCTCTCCGCCTACTTCGAGGTGCTCGACGCGCAGCAGCAGCTCTTTCCGGCCGAGATCAACCTCGCGCAGACGCACCTCGACCAGCTGCTCGCGGTGGTCGCGCTCTACAAGGCGCTCGGGGGCGGGTGGCCCATCGTCTCGCCCTCGCCGGCGCCGTCCGCGTCGCCCTAGCCCGGCCCGCGCGGGGGGCCCGTGCCGCTAGAATCGGCACGAATCGAACCTGGAGTGTCCCGATGAAGATCATGAGCCTCACCGCGTGTGTCCTGGGGTTGCTGCTGCTCCAAGCCGGGTCCCGCCATCTGTCGGCCGCCGATTCCAAGGACTCGGTCGTCTTGTCGGAGGCGCTGCCGAACGTCCCCGGCAAGCGGCTCACCGCGGTCTCCGTGACGTACGGACCGGGTGGGAAGTCGGGCCCGCACCGTCACGCGGGAAGCGTCTTCGCGTTCGTCGTCTCGGGAGAGGTCCGCTCCCAGAACTCGGTGACGGGGCCGGCGCGGGTCTACAAGGCGGGCGAGGGCTTCTTCGAGCCGGACGGCAGCGTCCACATGGTGAGCGAGAACGCGAGTGCGACGAAGCCGGCGACCCTCCTCGCCGTGTTCGTCGCGGACGAGGGCGCGACCTTGACCACGCCGGAGCCCGCCCCGGCTCGATAGCGCCGCGGCGGTCTGTGGCCCGCGCGCCGGGGACGTGCACGCTACCCCGGCGCGCGGTACGGCATCCGAGCGCGCTCGTTACTGGACCGCCACCTCCAGCTCGTTGAGGGACGAACCGGCGTGGTGCCGCCTCTCCCGGAGGATCTCCCACGTCACGTTGTCGCCGTGCTGCTGCGTGTAGAACACGCGCCAGCCGTTGCGGAACGGCTGGGGGACCTTGTTGCCGAGGATCCCGAACAGCGACGGGTCGCCGTCCGAGACGTGGAAGCCGGTGATCTCGTTGTCCTGGTCGTTCGCGAAGCCAGTGACGATCCCGGCGAGCGCGGAGTCGAGCGTCGCCGAGGGGTCGCGGCCCTGGGCGAGCAGGCGCAGCGGCTGATTGGCCGGGTTGGCGTAGTTGGTGCCGAGGTCGAAGAGGTAGGCGGAGTCGAGGCCGTTGCGCTGGCCGTGCAGCCCGTCACCAGCGTCCTCCACGAAGACGACCTCGTCGTCGCTCCAGAACGCGCAGTTGTCGAGGCCGGTGTGGGCCTCGTCGCCCCGGTAGAACAGCCGCAGCCGGCCGCTGTTCGACGAAGGGTGATTCTGGGTCAGCTTCAGGATCGCGCCGAACCCGCCGTGGTCGATGCCGTTCGGGTCGTTGGCCGCCCCGGCCACGGTGTCGGCGTTCGTGTCCCCCGTCTCGTCGAAGAAGAACTGGGTGAACCCCGATCCCGGCCGGAAGTGACCGTTCTCCGGCCGCTTGAGCGGCGTCCCGCCCTTCGTCTTGGCCAGGGCGTCGGCGTCGAAGGGTCCGGTGCCGTCGACGGCCGTGTCGTGGATCGTGATCCAATTCGTGTTGAAGGTCAGGCCGTACGTGTGGAGATCGGCCATGTCCTGGGAGAGCGCGTCCCCGCAGATGTTGCCGGCGTGGAAGGTGATGGGCATTCCGGTACGGAGCGAGATGATCTGGAGCACCTGCATCTTGCCGTGCTTGAGATCGGCGGGGTGGTCGGGCTTGAAGCGATAGAGGAAGCTGTTGGGCTGCCGGGCCCGGTTGCAGTGGGTGTTGTCGTTGCTCCCTCCCACGGCCTCGATGATCCAGAGGTTGCCGTCGGAGTCGTTCTGGATCCCTTCGAAGCCGCCGTGGCCGAGCGATCCGAAGAGGCTCTCGACGTCCGCCGGGACCTTGTCCACGGACGCCTGGAAGACACCGCCGCCCGGAGAGAGCTCGGACGTGAAGAGGACCTTCTGCGCCCAGGGGTCCCAGGTCGAGCCGTCGAACGCGGGCAGGGGATTGCCGTCGACGTCCGTGGTCGCGAGGAGCGTGACGCGGTGCGCGGCGTCCGCGTCGAGGTTGATGCGGGTGATGTAACCGATCGAATTGTTCCCGAGGGTCGAGGAGTTGGGTCCCGACTCGTGCCCCTGGAAGAGGAAGTGCCGGCCGTAGTTGAAGCCCTCGTCGGCGCCCGGCAATCCATGATGGAAGACGAGATACGTGTTCTTGTCGGGCTCGCTCTTCTTCGCCTCGACGGGAGTCGGACAGCCAGGAGGCGTGCAGGGCAGGGCGACGAAGGGTCCATCTCCGTAGTAGCCGTAGTGGGTCACGTCGATCGAGCTCCCGCCGCCGAGGTCGACGGGGGCGGGGTTCTCGAGAGGGTTCGAGCCCTGCGCCGCCACGATCTCGGCGAGCTCGGGAGTGAGGATGTTCGGTGTCGTGAGGCCCGCCGCCTTCGGGTTCGGCGCGGGGACGCCGCTAAAGGGAGGTGCGGCGAGCGTCGCCCCCACGACGCTCGCGGCAAGGAAGAGGCCCAGGATCATCCGCCTGCGTGTCGATACCGTCGTCATCGTCGGTCGCTCCTTGTCTCAAAGCCGGCAGGGCAGAAGTTGACGAGAAGCGGCGACGCCTCGGTGACGGCGCCGTGGCACGCGCGCTCCAAGAGCGGCGGGCGGCCCGAAGACGGTTTCGGCGGTCTATCCTTCCGGTCTCGGTCCAGGGTGTCGAGATCCGGGCCTCGGCTCCGACTTCTCCCTGAGAGCGCCGGTCACGGCGCCCATACCGAGAGGAGCGGCGAGATGAAGTTCATGCTGATGATGCAAGCCACGCGGGGCAAGGGGGACTGGGCGGTCCTGGACTGGCCGCCCGAGGCCTTCAAGGCCCACGTGGCCTTCATGATGCAGTTCAACGCCGAGCTCGCGCAGTCGGGAGAGCTGGTGGGAGCCGAGGGGCTCGCGGGCCCGGGCGAAGCCCGGGTGGTGCGCGCCACCAAGGGAGGGACGCCTGCCGTGACCGACGGTCCCTTCCCGGAGGCCAAGGAGTTCCTGGCCGGCTTCTGGATCGTGGATTGCGAGAGTCCGGCGCGGGCCTACGCGATCGCGGCGCGGGCCTCTTCGGCGCCAGGGCCGGACGGCGCTCCGCTGAACATGCCGATCGAGGTGCGCCAGGTCATGAGCGCTCCCCCCGCGGACGCGTGAGCTCGCCGTTCCTGGAGCCAGGCGCCTCTCGGCTGCTGCGGGAGCTCCAGCCGCGCGTCCTCGGTGTGGTGGCCCGCCGCTTCTCCGACTTCGCCGCCGCCGAGGACGCGGTCCAGGAGGCGTTCATCGCGGCGGCCCGGCAGTGGCCGGAAGAGGGCGTGCCCGACGACCCGCGGGGCTGGCTCATCCGGGTGGCCTCGCGCCGCCTCACCGATCACGTGCGCAGCGAGCTCGCCCGGCGCCGCCGGGAGGCGATGGCCGCGCTCGAAGCGCCCGCTTCCGAGCCCGGACCGGAGGCGGAGGCCGGGGAAGCGCCGGACGAGGACGACACGCTCGTCCTGCTCTTCATGTGCTGTCATCCCGCCCTCACCCCGCCCTCGGCGATCGCGCTGACCCTGCGCGCGGTGGGCGGCCTGACGACGGCGGAGATCGCCCGCGCCTTCCTCGTCCCGGAAGCCACGATGGCGCAGCGGATCAGCCGGGCCAAGCAGAGCATCAAGGATTCCGGGACCCCGTTCCGGATGCCGACGAGCGAGGAGCAGCCGGCGCGCCTGGCCGCCGTGCTGCACGTGCTCTACCTGATCTTCAACGAAGGCTACGCGACGACGAGCGGCCCCGGCCTCCACCGCGTCGAGCTGTCGGGAGAAGCGATCCGCCTGGCCCGCGCGCTCCACGCTCTCCTGCCGGACGACGGCGAGGTTGCGGGGCTGCTCGCGCTCATGCTGCTCACCGACGCCCGCCGCGCCGCGCGCACCGGGCCGAGCGGCGAGCTCGTCCCTCTCGACGAGCAGGACCGGACGCTCTGGGACCGGCGCGCGATCGGCGAGGGGGTGGCCCTGGTGGGGGATGCGCTCTCGAGAGGAGCGGTCGGCCCCTACCAGCTGCAGGCGGCGATCGCGGCGCTGCACGACGAGGCGCCGCGCGTCGAGGACACGGACTGGCCGCAGATCCTCGCCCTCTACTCGCTACTCGAGCGGATGTCCGACAACCCGATGGTCGCGCTCAACCGCGCGATCGCCCTGGCCATGGTCGAGGGGCCGAAGGCCGGGCTGGAGCGCCTCCTTGCCCTCGAGGCCGACGGGCGGCTGGCCGGCCATCACCGCCTGGACGCCGTGCGAGCCCACCTGCTGGAACGAGCGGGCGAGCGCGAGGCGGCCATTGCCCACTATCGCTCCGCGGCGAGCCGCACGGCGAGCCTCGCCGAGAGGAACTACCTGGTCGCGCGGGCCGCGCGGCTCTCGACCCTGATCTAGGCTCCGCTCTCCTCGCCGCTCTCCACCGCCTCGCAGGCCTTGGCGGCGTGGGCGTCGAATCGGAACTGGCTGTGGAAGGCGATCCGGACGTGGCGCCGCGGGCTGACCACGTAGGTCACGCGCTGGGCCGTGCCGAGGATGGGCCAGCGGACGTCGTATTCCCGCAGGATCTTCCCCGACGGGTCGCCGACGAGCGGGAAGGGCAGGCCGAGGCTCTCGCGAAAGCGGTCGTTCAGGTCCTGGGGGTCGCTGGAGATGCCCACCACCTCGCAGGACGACTTCTGCAGCCGCTCGAACTCCCGGCGAAACTCGCCGGCTTCGCGCGTTCAGCCGGGCGTGAAGGCGCGGGGGAAGAAGAAGACGACGGCTGCCCCCTTGTCGAGCAGCTCGTAGAACGAGCCCTTCCCGATCGCGAAGTCGGGAGCGACGGCGCCCGTCTTCAGCATGGCAGCGTGAAGTTAGCTCCGAAGAGCCGGCGCGTGCAAGCGTTTTCGCGCGCGGCCCGGTCGAGGAAGGGGGCTCTCGGCGCACATCTTGCACTCGCGGCAGGGGGGCACCGGCACAACCGAGAGGGATCGGAGATGAGCGACATCGACAGACGCTTCTGGCTGAAGGTCCTGCCCGTCGTGGGCATCGGCCTGGCGGTGGGCTCCGTCCCCGCCGGGGGGGCCGAGGAGGAAGAGGAAGAAGTGACTCCCACCGAGGACCTGATGCGGGAGCACGGCGTGCTCAAGCGCATCCTCCTCGTGTACGACGACGTCCGCGAGCGAATCGCGGCCGGCAAGGATTTTCCCCCGCAGGCCGTCACGGACTCCGCGAAGATCATCCAGACCTTCATCGAGGGCTACCACGAGAAGCTCGAGGAGGAGCACCTCTTTCCGCGATTCCGCAAGAAGGGCAAGCTCGTCGAGCTCGTGGATACGCTCGACGCGCAGCACAAGGCGGGCCGGCGGGTGACGGAGCGGATCCTGGCCCTGGTCGGGGCCGGCGTTCGCTCAGACGACGCGAAGAAGGACCTCGGGGCCCGGCTCCACGAGTTCGTGCGCATGTACGCTCCGCACGAGGCCCGCGAGGACACAGTGCTCTTCCCGGCGCTGCACGAAGTCGTGTCCCGTCACGAGTACGACGCCCTCGGCGAGGACTTCGAGAAGAAAGAGCACCAGCTCTTCGGCAAGGAAGGGTTCGAGGGAATCGTGGAGCGGGTGGGGCAGATCGAGAAGTCGCTCGGGATCTACGAGCTCGCGCAGTTCACCCCGCGGTGAAAAAAGCGCGGGCGGCTCTTCCCTCGTCGGGGTCCGAGCCGCCCGCGGCCGACCGCCTAACGACAGCGCCGTCGCGCGGCGCCTCCGGCCGTCATTCGAAGTACCCGTCCACGTCGACGATCAGGTGCACCGTCGTCCCGATGGGCTGGGCGATGAACGCGGCCATCTCACCGACGTTGTTCAGGGTGACGACCGCGTTGTTGGTCCGCGTCTGGCCCGCCGAGTAGTTGATGCTCGAGATGGTCGGCACGGCCTGTCCGGCGGGGAAGAGGCGGATGTTGCCCACGGACGTCGGCTGCGTGACCGCGATGTTGAGCTGGACGGCCTTCGCCGTGGCCGGGATGCCGCAGTTGCCGGCGAGCGCGAACGTGCGCGTCTCCTGCCCCTGCATCACGGGACCGCCGATGGGAACCGTCCCGCCACGGGTGTCGACGACGCGGCACGGTGTGACGGTGAAGTAGGCGAGGCCGACCACGGTGTCGGTGTCTGTCGCGGAGTTGTTGCCGGGGGTCGGATCCGTGACGCCGGCGGGCGCCGCCACGGTGGCCGTGTTCGAGAGAGTGCCCGTCGTTCCCGCGACGACGGTCCCGCTGACGGTGTAGGTGACGCTGCCGCCCGCGGGGAGGTTCACTCCGTCGTTGATGTCCCCCGGGCCCGAC
>JBKPBQ010000455.1:0-6720 GCA_046726955.1 Acidobacteriota bacterium | reverse complement strand
ACTTCTGCCCGCGCGAGGGCCGCCGTCTCCTCGGGGGCGCGCGCCGCGAGGAAGAGGAGAAGCGCGACGAGGACGAGGAGCGCCCCCGCGAGCGCACGGGACGCGCGCTCGAGCGACGCCCCGGTCGCCGCGGCCACGGTGGCGGCGGCGAAAGCGGCGAGCGCGGCGTTCGAGGGGATCCGGAGGTTGAAGTCGAAGGCGCTGTGGACGACGACGGCGACGAGCGCGGCCAGCCCGCCCACGCCGAGCCCGCGGACGAGCGGCAGCGGCTCCCGCTGCAGACCGCGCCATCCGGCGGCGAGGAGCACACCGAGCCCGGCGAGGGCAAAGGCCCAGCCGGCGACGCCGGTCTCGGCCAGCGTCTCCAGGTAGTCGTTCTCCGCGTGCTCGACGCGGATCTGCTCGTAGCCCGCGCGCTTGTACCGCGGGAACGCGTCGTGGAACGCCCCGAGCCCCTGGCCGACGAGAGGGCTCGACGCGATCATCCACAGCGAGGCCCGCCAGGTGTCGAGCCGCATGGACGACCCCGTCTCCAGGTTCTGGATGCGGCGCTGCGCCTCGCCAGGCAGGACCGCGCCGAGCACGCCGGCCAGGATCGCGCCGAGCAGGAGCGTGGGCACGAGCATGCGGCCCGTGCCGCGCCGCAGGCTCCAGCGGATGACGGCGAACGCGGCCACACCGCAGGCGAGGCTCACCGCTCCCCCGCGGGAGAGCGAGACGAGCACCGCGAGCGACATCGCGAGCGCGGCCACCACGGAGAGCACGGCCCCGGGGGCTCCGGCCTCGTCGCCGTCCCGGCCGCGGCTGCGACCGGACAGACCGAGGGCGAGCCCGAGAGCCACGAGCGTCGTGAGCACGACGTAGCCCGCGAAGTGGTTCTTGCTCACGAAGGACCCGAAGGGCTTGATCGTGGGCTCGGGGATCGAGCCGTAGAGCAGCTCGCCGAACCGAGCGCGCGCGAAGATTGCGTAGACGGAGAGGGCGACACCTCCCCCGACGCCCGCGCTCGCGGCGGCGAGGGCGGAGCCCGGCCGGGCGAGCGCCGGAGCGGCGAGGACGGCGAGCAGGCCGAGCCCGCCCACGAGCGCCGCCGCGCGCGCCGTCGTCGCGGGATCGAGCGAGACGGGAAAGGGACCGGCGCCGAGCAGGCCGGCGGCGACGGGGTCCTGCGGATGCCAGACGGCCGCGGAGCCGGGGGCGAGCAGGGCGTGCAGCGCCGCGGGCAGCGGGACGAGCTGGACGAGGGCGACGACGAGGAACCCGACGAGAGGCCAGACGGGCACCTCGGCGAGCGGCAGGCCGCGCCACAGCCCATCGAGGAGGACGACGAGCGCCGTCGCGAGCGCGATCACGGTCATGATCTCGATCGCCCACGGCCGGACGCTTCCGAAGGGCCAGGGCGCGGCGACCACGAGGACGACCAGTGCTACGAGCGCGAACGTCGACGACCACGAGGCGACCGCGTCCTCATCGCGCCGGCGGAAGGAGCGGGCGTCGCTCACGCGGGCCGATTGTAGCGCGCGCCGTCGTTCGGTCGACGGGGCGAGGCGCCGGGGACTAGACGGCTACGCCCGTTCCGCCGCGGAAGACCGCGGGCGCGAAGGTGGCGGTGGGCCGGCCGAGGAGGAACCCCTGGCCGTAGTCGATGCCGAGGTCGAGGAGCGCCTGCAGCTCGCCCTCGCGCTCGATGCCCTCGACGATGATCGTGGAGCCGATCTTGTCCGCGAAGGCCTTCAGCGCTCGCGTCATCTCGCGCCGGATGTAGCTCGAGTCGATGTCGCGGATGAGCTGGCGGTCGAACTTCAGGTAGTGCGGGTTCAAGTGCGCGATCTTCTCGAGGCCGGAGTACCCGGCGCCCACGTCGTCGACGGCGATCGAGAAGCCGAGCTTCGTGAAGTCCTCCATGGCCTCCGCGAACAGCGTGTAGTTCTCGATCGCGTACTTCTCCGTGATCTCGAGGACGATGCGCTCCGGGGAGAGCCCGAGGTCCTCGAGCATGCGCAGGAGGCCCGCGCCCTGGAACTCCGGGTCGTACATCGCGGAAGGGAAGACGTTGATGAAGAGCTTGGCCGTGGTGGGCAGGTGGCGCGCGGAGAGCAGCGCCCGCCGCCGGCACTTGCGGTCGAGCTCGAAGACGAGGTCGGACTCCGAGGCCATCTCGAACAGCCGCAGCGGCATGTGGTAGGCGGTGCCCGCGGGTCCGCGGCTGAGCGCCTCGTAGCCGAGCGGGCGCATGTCGCGCAGGTTCAGGATCGGCTGGAAGACGGTGGCGAGCTTGTCCTGGAGGAGCACCTCCTGGAGCCAGAAGCGGTTCTGCAGGTCGCGCTGCTGGCGCTGCACGCGCACGTACTCCCAGGCCTCGTCCACGAGCCGGGTCACCAGGCGCTCCGGCATCACGAGCGGGTTGAAGAAGACGAGCGAGAAGCCAACCGTCACCTGCCGCGGGCTCGGGAGGTACGGCGAGGCCAGCCGCGTGAGCTTGCGGTTCAGCCGGTCCTCCACGCGTTCCGCCGCCGCCCTGAGGTCCGACACCTTGATCGGCCCCTCGTGCCGCTTCGGTGAGAGGAAGACGAGGAAGGCGTCGCCGCCCTTGTCGTTGATGGTGAGGATGTCGCTCTGGCGGACCTCGCTTCCCCGGAGCTCGAGCACGAGGTCGCGGGCCATGCGCAGCACGTTCTCGAACGCTCCCGACCCGTAGTGCCGCTCCACCTGGGCGAGCTCCGAGATGTCGATCAGGAGCAGGCCCAGGCTTCCCTGCTTCACGAGCACGTCGCGGATGTCCTCGACGCGGTCGCGATAGGGCATCGGCTCCTCCGCCGCGGAGGCGGAGGTCGTCGCGGAGGCGGACGCCTCCGGGACGGCGTCGTTCACGACCGGACCGCCTGCGCGGTGGCCGGGGCAGCGGCGGCCGCGGTCTCGCGGACGGCGCCGCCCTCGGGGCCGGAGGCGGCCACGATGCGGTTGCGGCCCTGCCGCTTCGCCTCGTAGAGCGACTGGTCCGCGGCCTTGAGCAGGCTCACCGCGTCCATGCCGTCGTAGGGGTACTCGGCGACGCCGCCGCTCACGCTGAGCGAGCCCAGGGGCTGGCGCTCCGAGAACGGGAACTTGTGGGCCGCGATCACGCCGCGGATCTTGTTGGCGGCGGCCAGGCTCTGCGCGAGGTTCGTGTGGGGGAGGATGAGCAGGAACTCCTCGCCTCCGAACCGCCCGAAGATGTCGTCCTCGCGGATGTTCTCCTGCACGAGCCGGGAGAGCTCCTGCAGCAGCTTGTCTCCCGCGAGGTGCCCGTTCGAGTCGTTGTAGTGCTTGAAGTTGTCGATGTCGAACAGGAAGATCGAAAGCGCTTCCGAGGCCTGGCTCGCCGAAGAGTCGCGCTGGTCGTAGGCGGCGCAGGCGGTGCGGTAGATGAGCTCGAACAGCTGCTGCTCCATGTGCCGCTTGTTGAAGACGCGGGTGAGGCCGTCCATCTCCGCGGTGTTCTTCATCTGGGTGTACGCGGCGGCGTTGTGGAGCGCCTGCGCGCCCGTCTGCGCGATGAGGCGGAGCGCGGCCTTGGCGTCGCCCGAGGTCCGGCGCGGGCGCGAGAGTGCGATGAGGCCGAGCGTCTCCTTGTCGAAGACGAGCGGGACGACGAGGTCCGTGGGGAGCCCCGCGAGCGTCGGCCCCGGCTTGATCCGGGTGGAGACTGCTTCGGTCGCCAGCTCGTCGCGGCTCATGATGATCTGGGCCTCGGCCACGTAGCCGAGAGCGCCCGTGTCGCCGGGGATCTCCGTCCCCACCTTGATCGATCCGCCTTCCGCCGTGGCCGCGGCCACCGCCAGGCGCGACTTCTCGCCCTCGCCGTCCTTGCCGCCGCGGCGCACGAAGACGACCGCCTGCTGCGGCTCGAGGCTCTTCTTCACGACGTCGAGGAGCGCGCCCGGGATCTGCCGCTCCTTGAGGCCGCTGTAGAGCTCCTTGGCCACGTGCGGGTAGTCCTTCAGGAAGTTGTTGAGGAAGCGCTGTTCTTCCTCCATCTGCGAATTGGTTCGTCGCAGGTCCTGGACCTCCCTCTTGAGGGAGTCGGCGCGACGAGCCTGCTCGGTGACGCTGGTCTTCAGGCGCAGGAGCGCTGGCAGCAAGAGCCCCGCCGTGACGATCAGCCCGAGAATGAAGGGGATACTCGAGCTCGACATCTCATACCTCCAACCGCTCACACGTTGAGCAATGTCCGTGCCCGCTGCGCGGGCTGCGCAACCGCCAATCGCCACAGCATTTGCAGGCGCTTTGGCAGCCTCCGCTGTCCAGCGGTTGGCCGCGGTGAGGGCGCTCACGTGGCCGAAAAATGGCCGCGTGGTCCCGTTGCGCGCCCTGCTAGAATCATTCGCAGTACTGGTGGGCGTGTTGTCCTTGGCCCTTCCCTTGCGTACGTGGGAGGGCGGAGGGGATCGATGCTGAGCAAGGTGAAGACGGCGATCGTCCTCGCGGTGGTGGCGGCCGCCGCTCTCGTCCCGTTGTTCGGCGATCCGAGGTCCACGCCGATCACTCACCCGTTGTGGGCGCGCATGCTCCTGCGCTCGATGGGCATGAACGACGCCGTGCGCGTCAGCAGCCAGGCCTCGCAGGTCTTCGCGACGCTCTCCTGGAAGGACAGCCTCACGTATTCCGCCGACTCGTTCACGAAGAGCGACGGCGTCGCCGTCCGCGAACAGGGGGGACGCAAGGAGGTCACGGTGGCCTCGGGCGTGGGCGAGGTGGTCTATCCCCTCGCGGTCGTCCAGCCCGGCGACTACCGGATGCGGTTCCGCATGTCCGGACCTCCCACCACTCCCGCCACCGCGGAGATCTCGCCCCTCGGCGGCTCCGCCGTGAAGAGCTTCGCGTTCACGCCCACCGCCGCCGTGAGCTGGGTGAACGGCAGCCCCGCCCACCTCGATCCCGGCGCGTACTCGGCGGCGCTCATGCTCCCCACCGGCTCGACCCTCGAGTACGTCGAGGTGGCGCCGCCCTGCGTGAGCCCGATCGAGCCCGCGGGCGGCTGGAAGCCCGACTCGATCACCTCCGTGGAGGACATAGCACTCACGGCCCTCCGCGCGATGGAGCTCGAGAACGAGCTGCCTCCCGCGGACAGCCCGATCGAGGTGTCGGGCGCGGAGTTCGCGCCTGAGGACCCGACGGCGGTGAAGACGAGCGCGTCCGAGGAGAGCCTGGGAGGCGTGTGGCTGCACGCCGGTCAACGCGGGCTGCGCGCGATCGTCAACGTCAACCTCCCCGAGCCCGGCCTGTACACGCTGTCGGCCTTCGTGGTTCCCGGCAGCGGCCAGAGCTGGGTGGCCGACGGCTGCCGCAAGGAGGTCGTCTGCCCGTCCGCGAAGGGCGCGGCATGGCGGCCGATACTGACGCAGAACTTCAGCGCGGGCCGGCACTCGGTGGCGGTGACGCTCCTCGACGGGGCGGCGGTCGAGCGCCTGCGGATGGAGCGCAAGAAGGACAAGCCGACCGACTACCTGGGCGCGCTGCGCCGTCTCGGTTACGATCCAGGGACGAGCGGAGCGGTCTCGCGGGAGAGGGCGGTCGAGGCGATGAAGTTCGTGGAAAAGCGGCGTGGCGAGATGCTGACCAGCTACTGCGGAGACATCCGCCTGCCCGCCGTGCGCGCGCTGCCTCCGGACCAGCTCCTCGCCACCACGGTGGCCGTCGCCGGGCAGCAGGTGGGAGCGGGAGCGGGCCCCGTGGCTCCGCCCGCTCCTCCCCTCGGCAGCGCGCTCCTGCCTCCGCAGGAGCCGGCGAGCCCCACGCAGCCCGGAGGCGGTACGTAGCCTGAGCGATGGCGCTCTTCAATCACGCGACGAAGGAGGTCACGGCCAAGCTCGTCTACTACGGGCCCGGCCTCTGCGGCAAGACGACGAACCTCCAGTGGATCCACGACCAGGTCCCCATCCGTAACAAGGGCAAGCTCGTCTCGCTGGCCACGGAATCCGACCGCACGCTCTTCTTCGACTTCCTGCCCGTCGAGCTCGGGACGATCCGCGGCATGAAGACGCGGGTGCAGATCTACACGGTCCCCGGCCAGGTCTTCTACGAGTCCACGCGCAAGATGGTGCTGAAGGGCGCGGACGCCGTGGTGTTCGTCGCGGACAGCCAGCAGGCGATGCTCGACGCGAACAAGGAGAGCCTGGAGAGCCTGCGTCGCAACCTCGAGGAGAACGGGATCGATCCCGGGATCCCGATGGTGATCCAGTACAACAAGCGCGACCTGCCCTCGGCGCTCCCCGTGGACGTGCTGAACGCCAAGCTGAACCCCGGCCAGGTGCCGCACTACGAAGCGATCGCCTTCAAGGGGACGGGGGTCGAGGACACGCTGAAGGGCATCAGCAAGCTGCTCTTCGCCTCGCTCGCCTCGTTCTACGCGGGCACCGACGCGCCGCAGCCCACGGTGCGGCTCAAGTCGTCGGACTTCGCGGCCGCGACGGCGCCGCCGTCTCCGCCCAGGGCCGCGTCTCCCCCTCCCGCGACTCCCGCGTCCACCCCGGTCGCCAAGCCCGCGGCGCCGGCGGCAAAGCCCGCGCCGTCGGTGCCCGCTCCCGCACCCTCGGTGGCGCGACCCGCGCCGTCCAACGAACCGGCGCCGTCGCGTCCGCGCGCCCAGGCGCCTGCGCCGTCGGCGCCTCGGACTACCGGGCCGGCGATACCGCTCCCCCCACCGGCTTCCCCCCCGCCGCCGGCTCCGGCCCCTACGCC
>JBKPBQ010000454.1:0-5472 GCA_046726955.1 Acidobacteriota bacterium | reverse complement strand
CCTTCACCGCGTCCGCGAGGCGGTTGATCCCGCGCAGTATCGACTGCCGGGAATCGTCGCCGTACGTGATCTGCTTCGACATCTTCTTGCCTGCTTCCTTCAATACCGTCCGGGAACGACTACGCCAGCACCGCCAGCACTTCGTCTTCGCGCAGGATCAGAACTTCCTCCCCGTCGATCTTGATGTCGGTCCCGGTGTACTTGCCGAAGAGGATCTTGTTGCCGACCTTGACCTCGACCGCGACCTTGGTTCCGTTTTCGAGGATCTTGCCGTTGCCGACGGCGAGCACCTCGCCCTCCTGGGGCTTCTCCTTGGCCGTGTCCGGGATGATGATCCCGCCCTTGGCCGTCTCCTTTTCCTCGATGCGGCGAACCAGCAAGCGGTCGTGAAGCGGACGTACTTTCATCGTGGTCTCCTTCAGGAGAGAACTGTGCCGAGAACCGAGGAGGGGTCCCCTCCCCGTACGACAGGACTTAGCGAACCGAGGACGTCACGGCCGCGGGAATCTTGTGGAATGTCGAGTTGGTGACCTCATAGGTTTCCACCTGAGGCGTTCCCTCGACGACGGTCGCCAGGAGCCTGGCGACTGCGGGATAGGTTCCGCGGTTGTAGCTTTCCGCGTCCTCTTTCCGGTCCCAGAGACTGATGGCGAAGGCATCCTCGCCGCTGGCGGTGATGAAGTTGATTTCGTCCTGAAACCCCTCCTGCTTTCGAAGCAGGGGAATGATCTCCTTGTCGATCCGCCGCGTCAGCTCCGCAGCGTGGTTCGGCTTGAGATGCATGGAGACTTTGCGGGCAAACATTTGGGACCTCCTTGGTTCCTGGGCCAAGGGGCCATTCCAGATAACCGACTCTGCTTAAGATGATCTGAAAGAGACCCTCAATCGCTTAACCACTCTACGTGAAGTTCACTTGTCCTGTCAAGCGAAATCTGCAATCATGCGATCGGCTTAATCACACATGGTTAAGCAGGCGCTCTCTTCGGACGGCATCTCATGGAGGCACTCTGTGGAAGTCCGCTTGCTCATACGACAGCGGCTCGAAGAATTGGGGCTCGAGCAGAAAGATCTGGCGGCGGCCGCCGAGGTGACGGAGTCCTACATCTCCCAGCTTCTGGCGCGCAAGAAGATGCCGCCGGCGCCTGACCGCACGGATATCTACGACAAGATGTCGCGATTGCTGAAGCTCCCACCGGGGAAGCTCTCGAAGCTGGCCGAGCTCCAGCGCCGAGACGAGCTCAAGAAGAGCTTGAGCGACCCTCC
The DNA here is from genome assembly GCA_046726955.1 of Acidobacteriota bacterium. Lineage (GTDB taxonomy): Bacteria > Acidobacteriota > Vicinamibacteria > Fen-336 > Fen-336 > CAVPGH01. The sequence continues at coordinate 4,209 of JBKPBQ010000454.1, read as the reverse complement.
CGCTCCTCTATTCAAAGAGGTTCGCGAGCTGATTCTGCACAAGTGCTCACCCCCCAGAGAGGGACAGATCCGCGCGATCTTCGAGAAGCAGCCCTTCGGCGAGCTCGAGCGTCTCGTCACGCAAAAGCTCTTGGACGTGGTCAAGAGAGTGGCCAAGGAGGAGCTGGAGAACGAAAACTGGCTCCACCTGGTGGCTCGACTCAGCGGCCGCAGCTATGAAGACATGCGCGTCATCCTCCTCGAGTTCCTGGACACGGACATCTTCAATGTGTCGGTCGAAAACTGCATTTCCTTCCTTGATCCGTTGATCGAATCCTGGGACATCGACCTCGCGAGCTTCGGCATGGATGTCGTGCTGAACCGGAGGCTCGCCCCCGGCCGCCCCAGGAAGTTCGAGTTCGTGGAAAGGCCTGACCAACCGGTCGAGGAAGAGCCGGGGCTCAAGGAGTTCCTCCGCGACCCTCAACTGAGCGGCGACGCTGCCCTGGACGAAATCGAGTTCCTGAGGGGGCTCCGGTTCAAGGGAAGACGACCGACGTCGCTCTACTACTACCGAGAGCTTCAAAGCCTCAGGGACCCGCTTCATTTCAGCGGACCGGCCCTGGGGAACGCGACCCGAGAAGGCTGAGTGCACGCTTTCACGTCCTGGCCGCGCCCGCTGCTCCTGACCCTGGCGGTAAACCCCGCCTCATCGAGACTCTGCGGGGCCATCGTCCGCTGTCGTTGGCGTCCCTCGTCGAGGTGGTGATCGCCCGCGTCGCCGAGTTCAGCGGAGGCGAGCAGACCGACGACCAGACCCTGGTGACGGCGCGAGTGCGCTAGCCGGTGGCGAGTCGCGCCGTCTCTTCGCGGGCGGGAGCTACCGGACCTCCTTCGGAAGGGCGGCGGCCTCGGTTGGCGTGAGTCGCGAACGATCGCAATAGCCGCGGCCGGTCCGACATGCCGTCAAATTGCGCGCGCGCTCGGCGCGAGCGAGGACTTCGGCGTCCGGCCGACTGAGCAGGGAATAGTCACAACCGTCGCGACCCTCCCGGCAATCCGCCATGTTCCGCGTCTGCACCGCGGCATCCACTTCCGCGACTTCCCGCTCGTCCAGCTTGGAGCGGTCACATTCCTCCCAACCGTTCCGGCAATTCGAGACGTTGCGCTGGCGTTCGGCCAGCGCCACCTCCTTCGCTTCCGTCGGGGTGAGCTCGGAGTGTGCACAGACGGACAGACCGTCCCTGCAATCGGAGACGGCGCGCTGGCGGTGGACGAGGTCTACGTTCGCGATCTCCGCCTCGGTGAGCCCGGAAGGGTCGCACGGACCGATGCCGATCCGGCAGTCGGAGAGCTGCCGCTCGCGCTGGGCCGCCGCCGCCTCCCGGGCCTCCGATGCCGTGAGCCGCCGGGGGTCGCAGGGGTTGAAGCCGCCTTTGCAGTTCGAGACGTTGCGATCGTAGGCCGCCACGGTGATCGCGATCGTCTCCGCCTCGGACAGCTTCCACTTTTCGCAGGAGCTCAGTCCGCCTCGGCAATCGGAGACGTTTCGTATGCGCTTCGCCTCGGCCACGGCCGTCATTTCCTGCAGGGTGAGCTGGGAACTGTCGCAGGAAGGCCAGCCTCTCTTGCAGGCAGAGAGGTTCGCCGCAGGATCGGGCGTTCCCGCAGACAGGGAGGCGACCACGAAGCTCAACCAGGCCACGTGCAGCACGACCCGCGCGGCGGGAGCCGCGGATTTAGAGGCCACGGCGGGCGATGGCTCGGCGTCGACGTCGTCCAGAACACGGTAGATCGAGCGACCCGGGCGGATCCTCTTCCAGCGCGCGGCCCCGAAGGCCAGGGCCACCCACACGAGACCGAGCCACGGGAAGCCGAACGGAATGAAGATGGAACAAGCGACGAATATGACCGACAGCGCTGCGAACAACGCCAGCCCACTGTACTGCCTAGACACGAAGTCCTTCATGGAGGCCTCCCTCCCAACGGAACTGCTTTGGTGAGCTGTCTGGGGTGGGATCGCGTCGACAGCACTCAGAAAAGCGGAGTACGAAGTTCTCATCTGATGCCTCTTCCTCCGACAACGCAAGGGAAAGAGCTGCACTGCTTGCTGCGCCTTGGAGATGGCCCGCGTTCTTGCTCAGCCGCGCGACGGGCCCGGCGGCTTCACCGCTTGCCGGAGCGGCCAGGTACTCGTCGATCCGCTCCTCGAGCTCGCGGGGGAACTGTGGGACCGCCCCCACCAGGGCATCCTTGTAGACACGCATCATGATCTCGCGAAAGATGGGCAGAGCCGTACGCCCGCCGGTCTCTTTGTCACCCAGCGTCCGGTTGTCGTCGAAGCCGATCCGGACCGCGACCGTGATGCCCTGCGGACCATAGGTGGAGCCGACGAACAGCGCGTCGCGGAATTCGCTGGTCGTCCCGGTCTTGCCCATCACCGGGATCGGGAAACCGCTTCCGCTGAGCGCATGCGCGGTGCCCCCGGGGAGGCGGATCACGCCGCGAAGCCCCTCCTGAATCAGAGCCAAGCTCGGTAAGGGAATCGTTCCGGCGGCTCCCGGCGCTTCGTAGAGAAGCGCACCATTGCTGTCGGTGACTCGCGCGATGACGTGAGGCACTGCGCGCAACCCAGAGGCCATGGCCCGATAGGCGTCGGCCAGCTCGAGGAGCGGGACCTCGGAGGCGCCGAGCGCCGTGCTGATGTAGGGTTGCAGCGGCGTGCGAAGGCCCAGCTCTCGGCACGTCCGGAGGACCTTCTCCATGCCGATGTCCCTGGCAAGCCACACCGCGACCGCGTTGCGGGACTCGGCCAAGGCCTGGCGAGCGGGGATCCGACCTTTGAACTTGTCGTCGTAGTTGGTGATCCACTTGATCCCGCCTTCCGCGGAATCAAGAGGCACGCTGATGGGCTCGTCGGGAACCGTGGCATCGAGCGTCAGACCCTCGCGGAACGCGGCGAGGTACACGAGCGGTTTCATCACCGAGCCGGGCTGACGAAGCGACTCCGTCGCCCGGTTGTAGTCGGAATAGCGGCTGGAACGAAGGTTGTAGAGCTGGCGCCCCCCCACCTCGGCGAGGACCCCCGCGTTTGCGTTGGCCAGCACCACGACCGAACCCTGGGTGAGCCCCCGGGCGCGGGGATGCCGCTTCTCGTACGCGGCGAGCCCGTTCTCGAGGGCCTCGTTGACGACCTTCTGCACCCGCTGATCGACCGTGGAGCGCACGCGTATCTTGCCCTGGAACAGGTCCTCCACCGCGAAGCGCGCGGCGCCGTGCTCCTGGAGCTCGGTCAGCACCTGCTCGATCACCGCCGGCGCCTCCGTCTTCGCAACCGCGGGGCGAACGACGACGATCGGGTCGGCTTGGCACCGCAGAGCCAGGTCCTCGGGGATGTAGCCGTTGCGCGCCATCAGGGCCAGGATCTGGTTGCGGCGTTCTCGCGGTCGCGAGCTTCCCGCAAACGGAGCATAGTCGCCGGGCGACTTGGCGATCCCCGCCAGCAACGCCGCCCGTCCGGCGTCGTCGACCGTGTAGCCGGCCAGCGGCTTGTCGAAGTAGTACTCGGAGGCCGCGCCGAAGCCATAACGGCCGCTGCCCATGTAGATGAAGCTTGCATAGCGAGCGAAGATCTCGCGCTTCGCCTGCTCCCGCGTCCCATATTGCCTGCTCATCGCTTCCTCGAGCCAGAGCGCCAGACGCACTTCTTCCAGCTTCCGAAGCAGCTTGTTGGCGGCAGGGGCGCCCACGATCGCCGCCATGACCCGTGCGATCGTCAGCCCGTGTGCGAATACCACGTCGTCGTTCCGGCGGGCGGTCAGGTACCCCAGGAAATAGACACGCACGAGCTGCTGCGTGATCGTCGATCCCCCCTGGGGCAACCTCAGCCGGAGTCCGGAGCCGTTCTTCCACTCCACCAGGGAGCGCCACGCCGTCTTCTGGATCACCCGCGGCAGCGCGCCATAGTCGACCCCCGAATGTTGATAGAAGTTCTTGTCCTCGGCGGCGAGGATGGCCTGTCGCAGTACGAGCGGCACTTCCTCATACGTCACCACCCGCCGGTACTCCCGTGCGAGCTGGATCACGACCTCTCCCCGGGCATCGACGACCTCGCCCGTGGTAGGGGGCTCGAACAGGATGAACGGGGCAAGCTCGGGGAGGGCGTCGCGATCGAAGTACACGTGCTGGACGACCGCGGCCGGCGGCAGCAGGATCAGGATCGCGGCGATC
>JBKPBQ010000453.1:0-9942 GCA_046726955.1 Acidobacteriota bacterium | reverse complement strand
GCGGCGACGAGCGGCGCGCTCGCCAACAACTGCAACGTCCTTCAGTAGCTCTTCGTAATCGCGCGGGGGAAGCGATCCTTCCCCCGCGCGTTCGTCTGTTCCGCGTTCCCCGCCTTCGTTGCCTGCCGGCTCGCGCATCGGCTAGACTTCGCGTCGGATGACGCCTGCCGTGGATGGCGCCCTCGCCCTCGACATCCGCGGGCTCTCCAAGTCCTACCGCATCGGGCACATCTTCCAGAAGAAGCGCCTCGTCCTGGACAAGCTGAGCCTGCAGGTCCGCAAGGGCGAGATCTTCGGCTATCTCGGCCCCAACGGCTCGGGCAAGACCACGACGCTCAAGCTCGTGACGGGGCTTCTCTACCCCGATGCGGGCGAGGTCTTCGTGCTCGGCCGGCCGCTCGCCGACCCCGCCTGGCGCTACCGCGTGGGCTATCTGCCCGAGCACCCGTATCTCTACGACTACCTCACGCCCGCGGAGTACCTCGACTACGCGGGGCGCCTCTTCGACCTTCCCGCCGCGGAAAGGCGCGACCGGGCGAAGAGCCTCCTCGAGCGCCTGGGGCTCGCGCGCTCCGCGCACGTACAGATGCGGCGATTCTCGAAGGGCATGGTGCAGAGGGCGGGCGTCGCCCAGGCCCTCATGAACGACCCCGAGCTGGTGATCCTCGACGAGCCCATGTCCGGCCTCGACCCCATCGGACGGCGGCTCATCCGCACCCTCATCTCGGAGCTCAAGGAGAGGGGGCGGACGGTGCTCTTCTCGACGCACATCCTCTCCGATGCGGAGACGCTCTGCGACCGGGTGGCGGTGCTCCGCGAGGGCCGGCTCCTCGACGTGGGTCCGCTCAGCGGGATCCTGCACGTGGACGTCGCGCACATGGAGGTTCTGGTCAGCGGTCTCGACGGCGAGGCACTCGCGGCCCCGGGGATCGCGGCCCGCGAGGCTCTGGGCGAGCGCTGGCGGCTGCAGGTCCAGGAGGCGTCGCTCGGGAAGGTGGTGAGCGCGGTGGAGGCGGCGGGAGGTCGCATCCTCTCCGTCCAGCCCGTGCGCCAGTCGCTCGAGGACTACTTCTTCAAGGAGCTGGGACGAGCGCCGGAGGCGGGGCAGTGGAAGGCGGACGACTGAACCGCGTCCTCGCCGTCACCGCCAACACCTTCCGCGAGACGGTGCGGGAGCGGGTGCTCTACAACCTCGTGGTGTTCGCCGTCCTCATGACCCTCTCCGGGCTGCTCCTCGGCCAGCTCTCCATCCGGCAGGACGAGAAGATCATCAAGGACATCGGCCTCGCGGCGATCGACCTCTTCGGGACGGTGATCGCGCTGTTCATCGGCGTCGGTCTCGTGAGCAAGGAGATCGAGCGGCGCTCGCTCTACCCGCTGCTCGCCAAGCCGCTCACGCGCGACGAGCTCTACCTGGGCAAGTTCCTGGGGCTCGCCTTCACGCTCCTCGTGAACACCGCGGTGATGGCGGCGGGGCTCTTCCTCACGCTCCTCGCCACCGGCCGCGGCGTCGACCTCGGTCTCCTCGCCGCCATCTATCCCATCTTCCTGAGCCTCCTCCTCGTGGTCGCGATCGCCATGCTCTTCTCCACCATGACCTCGATCGTCCTCTCCGCGGTGAGCACGCTCGGGGTCGTCATCGCCGGACGATTCTCCGACGTCGTCCGCAACATGAAGCAGGTGGCGCCGGGCGCCCCGGAGTGGCTCGTCAAGGCCCTCTACTGCGTGCTCCCCAACTTCCGCGCCTTCGACTTCAAGGACCACGCGGCCTACGGCGACCCCATCCCCCTCTCCGCTCTCGGCGAAGTCACGCTCTACGCGGCGGCCTACGTGGGACTGCTCCTCGTGGCGGGCGTCGTCGTCTTCCGCAGGAAGGACTTCCAGTGAGGCCGCGCGACGCGGTGCTCCTCGTGGTCCTGGGGGCGGCCGTCGTCGTGACCCAGGCCCGGGTCGATCGCGCCCTCGACACACTGTCGCGCCGACCGCCCGCGCTCTGGGCCGGGCGGGAGATGAAGCGGCTCGTGCCCGGATTCGAGGGCCTCTTCGCCGACATCTATTGGCTGCGCACCGTGCAGTACTACGGGGGCGAGCGCGCGTTCGCGGCGGAGACGCGCTACGAGCTCCTCTATCCCCTCATCGACATCACGGTCACGCTCGACCCGCGCCTGGAGATCGCCTACCGATACGGGGCGACCTTCCTCGCCGAGCCGCTGCCCGCGGGAGCTGGCGATCCCCAGAAGGCGGTGGACGTCCTCGAGCGCGGGGTCAAGGCCCTGCCCGACAACTGGAGGCTCCGCCAGTACCTCGGGTTCGTGGTGTTCCTCTTCCTCCACGACGCGGAGAGGGCGGCGAAGATCCTGGACGAAGCGGCCGCGCTCCCGGGCTCGGCGTACTGGCTGCGCACGCTCGCCGCCGACCTCCTCGTGAGGGGGGGAGAGAGGCAGACGGCCCGCGCGATGTGGACGCAGATCTACGCGCAGGCGGAAGAGGGATACATCAAGGAGAACGCGCGCTTCCGGCTGCAGGAGATCGACGCGCTCGACCAGGCCGACGCTCTCACCGCGGCCGCCGCCGCGATCGAGAAGCGCGGCGGACGCAAGCCCCAGTCCCTCGGCGAGATCGCCGCGGCGGCGAGGCTGCGAACCGTCGATCCGACCGGCGTCCCGTTCGAGTATGATGCGAGCAAAGGCGTGGTGAGGGTCTCGCCGCGCTCGAGCCTGTGGAGACCGGAGGTCGCAGACAAGCCATGACCCTCGCCCCGCGTATGCTGGCCGTGCTCGCTCTCGTCGCCGTCCAAGCGCTTCCCGCGGCGGCGGGCGGACCCGGCGCCCAGGCGGCGCCTTCGCCCGCCGCGAGCCCCGCCCAGTCGCCCTCCGTGGGCGACACCATCATGCCGTTCGAGGCGATGGGTGTGGACGGCAAGGCCCGGTGGCTCGGGTTCGAGAAGGGCACGACCACCGTCCTCCTCTTCTTCCTGCCCGGCTGTCCGGCCTGCCACAAGATGATCCCCGAGTGGAACCGGATGATGGAGCGGAAGGACCCCGGGCTCGAGGTGGTCGGGGTGATCATGGACCAGGAGCCCCCGGGCTTCTTCTACACGACGCCCGTCTCCTTTCCCGTCGTGCGCTCGCCGGGGCGCGGGTTCCTGGACAGCATCAACGTCCGCCGCGTGCCCTTGACCGTGCGCGTCGTCGGCGGGGGCAAGATCGAGGACGTGAACCTCGGCCAGGCCGACCCCATCCGCCTCGGCGAGCTGTTCAAGCCGCCTACGCCCGCGAAGCCCGCCGCCCGCCGCTGACCCGTCAGGGGCGCGGCTGTTCCGTTCGGGGGCTCGCACTCCGCCGCAACGCCCCGCCCCATCCCCAGAGTCCCGCCGCGATGACGGCGCTCGCCGCCGTGAGCAGCAGCCCCGGTCGCAGGTGGGGAGGGACGTAGCGGAGCGAGACCTCGCTCCGGCCGGCGGGCACGCGGACCGCGAGGTGACGTCCGTCGGCCCGGCTGATCGGCGCGGGCTCGCCGTTCACGCGAGCGGTCCATCCCGGAACGAAGGAGTCACGGACGACGACCCCCGTGGGGCCGGAGGCCGAGACGACGAGCCGCACCCGGCCCGGCGACTCGTCGAGAGTCTCGACGTTTCCCCGCACGTCCGTGACCTCGGGACCGGCGTCCTCGAGCACCGTGCCGCCCGACTGGAGGAAGGGGAGATCGGCGCGGGCCTCGACGCTCTCGGCGTCTGCGGCCGTCCGCACCGCCGAGGCCACGCTGCGCAGGGGCAGCGCTCCCTGCAACGCGTAGACGTGGAGGACCAGGGGATCGAGGGACGGTGGCCGCATCTCCGCCTCGAGCGTGAGCGCCGGGTCGTCGAGCGGATCGAGGCTCAGCACTCGCGCGACGCCGGCGCGCCGCAGGCGGTCTGCGATCGCCAGGAACGGGTGGCAATCCGCCTCCCCGCGCGTGAAGACCCGCGAGCGCGAGTAGAACCGCGTGTGGTCCACTCCGTAGGCCGTGGGCACGCCGGCGGGGACGTTCGTGTCGGGGTAGAGCATCTCCAGGAGGACACCGTAGCTCCAGGGATCGAGCGGCCGGCGGTCGCGCGCGCGGTCGGCGACGGCCTGGGAGAACGTCAGGCTGTCGTGGGGCTCGCACGTGAAGGTGCGCCCTCGGGAGCGCAGCACCGGAAGCGCGTCCGTCACTTCCGGCGAGCGGCGGTAGAAGGCCGGCGTGACCATCGAGTTCACGGACGCTCCGGCGCTCAGGAGGTCGCCGGCGACGAGGCCGAGTGTCGCGAGCGTGCCGAAGAGCGCGGAAGCGCGGCCGCGCGTCACCGCGAGCGCGACGAGGCCCGCGAGGAGGGCGAAGGCGCCCCCGCGCCCGGCGTCTCGGATGACGAGCGTTCCCGTCTCCGCCATCGCGGGCCACGTGCGTCCCGGGGGAAGGAAGCCCTCCAGGAACCATCGATACGTTCCCGGGACGACCACCGGCACGAGGTGGGCGAGAACGAGGACGGCTCCCGCGCTGGAGGCGATCACGGTGAGCCGCCGCCAGGCGCCTTCGCTGCCCGACGCGAGGGCCTGCACGCCGATTCCCGCGAAGAGCGAGACGGCGACGTGCACGGTGAAGAACGCCTTGACCGGGAAGCGCAGCATCCGCAGTGCCGGGTGGAGCGCGACGATCGGAGAGAGGCCGCCCCAGTAGCCGAGGGCGACCACGAGGGCGAGAGCGGCGAGCGCCGACATCCGCCACCGCCAGGCCGTCGGCTGCGTCGCGCCGACGACGGCGAGGGCGAGCACGGCGGCGCCGAGGTAGAGGCTCTGGAAGTACGGATAGCCGCTCGGGAAGAAGTTCTGTCCCCACCAGCTTCGCGGAAGGTCGGAGAGGTCTCCGAAGAACCGCTGCACGACAACCTGGACCAGCGACAGCGGGTGGACGGAATAGGCGAGGACGACGTCCACCGGCATCCCGCCGGCGCGGCCGCTCTGCGGCACGACATCCCGGAGGAAGAGCAGGAGGGGGGCCGTGAGCCCGCAGGCCAGGGCCAGCATGCCGGCCGCGTGCACGACGCGCGCGGGCTGCCGCGCTCGCCAGCAAAGGACGAGCCCGATCACGAGCGCCTGCAGCACGATCTCCATGCCCAGCGTCGAGATCCCGACCGCGGTGAGGAGCGCCCCCACGGCCAGCCTCCGTCCGCCTCCGTCCGACGCGTGCAGGACGCCGATCACGACGAGGGGCGCCCAGGCTGCCGCCAGCAGGTACACGTAGAGGTTCAAGCACGACAGGGTGAAGCCGCCCAGGCTGTAGACGAGGGCCGCGCCCGCGGCGGCGAGCGGCGAAAAGCCGAGGCGGCGTCCCAGGCGGAGAAACGTGAGGGCGGCGAGGGGCACGTGCAGGGCCAGGAGCAGGGAGAAGCCCCGCTCGTCGGGGACGAGGAGCTGCAGGAGGTCGGGCGGGTAGGAAATCGCGGGCATCGAGAGCGGCTCGCCCTCGTGCACGTACGGGTTCCAGAACGGCACCTCCCCGCGGAGCAGCCCGTCCACCCCGAACCGACGGAGCGGGAAGAACGCGACCACGAGGTCGCGGTAGTAGAAGCACCGGCCGAGGAGGACCCCGGCCGCGAAGGGAAGGAAAGCGAGCGCAGCGACGACGGCGGCGAGGACGCCCCCTCTCTCCGCGAGGGGCGGGCGCTCAGCCACGAGGCGGCCTCCCCGCGCGGCACGCGTCTTCCAGGCCCGACCAGAACGTGGACTGCGGGTCTTCCGCGCGAAGGCTCTGGCGCGCCTCCGCCACCGCGGCCGTACCTCTGGGCGCGTCGCCTCCGATGCAGAGTGCGATTCCCCGGAAGCGCGCGATGTCGGTGAAGCCCGGCTCCTCCTCCGCCACCCGGTCGAACCGGCGCGCCGCCGCCGCGTAGTCGCGCTCGGAAAGGGCGCGGACGCCCAGCAGGAAGTCCACGAGCGACCCCGCCTCGCCGCGCGCCACCGCGCGGTCCAGAGCCGCCTGCTCGTGGGGGTCGCTCCCGGCCAGCAGCAGGGGCAGGGTGCGCGAGGACGTGTGCACGAGCGCGTCGTAGAGCGCGGGGAAGCGCGCGCTCACGGGGACGCGGCTCGTCCCCACGTGGTTGTCGTTCACGACCCGCTGCTCCTCGAAGCGCGCGAGCGTGGGGGAGACGAGCTCCTCCGGCCAGAGCGCGCGGACGAAGCCGCTGCGGGCGAACCTCTCCCGCGCCGCCCGCGCGTCCACGAAAGCGTCGTAGTAGCGGATCTCGTCGAGGGTGGGCGCTTCGGGCGAGATCCGCCGCGGGAAGTCGTCCACGAGCGCGGACGACTCCGCGGTCAGGCCGCGCAGGTCCTCCGCGTCCGCGAGGAAGATCGAGCCCAGGTGCGAGGGCGTCTCCAGGGCGATGTCGCGCAGCGTCTTCGCCATCCGGGGGTCTTGCCAGAGCCGGGAGAACGCCGAAGCGCTCACGGGTCCGCGCGCGTCGCGCGTGCCCACGAGCATCCAGTTGAGGCTGGCGGCGTTCCACAGCGAGCAGTCCGGGAACGCGTTGCAGAAGCCCTTGACGATCGCGAGCGTCGTAGATCGGCCGAGATCGGTCACGGGCAGCCAGTGGGTGGCGATGCCGCCCTCGGCGAGCCGGGCGCGCACGAGGTCGAAGTACTCCTGCGAGTAGAGGTTCACGATCCCCGCGTTGCGGGGCGGGGGAGGCTCGGCGGTGATGAGGTCGAAGTGGCGGCCGGCGGTGAGCAGGAAGAAGCGGCCGTCCTCGACGTGGACGCGCACGCGCGGGTCGTCGAGGGGCGGCGTGGCCGGCGGAGGGAAGACGATGCGGCCCATGTGCAGGATGTCGGCGGAGATGTCCACGACGTCGATCGACTCGAGCTGCGCCGCGTCGACCAGCGCCTTCGCCGTCGTCCCCACGCCGTAGCTCACGAGGAGCGCCGACCGCGCCCGGGGCTGGAGGGCGAGCGGGAGCAGCACGAAGAGCTTCATGTAGCGCTCGCTGTTGAAGCCGGTGGACGACATCGAGAAGCCGTTGGTCACGAGGCGATAGCCCGCGGGCTCCCCGAGGAGGTCGCGGCGCAGGTAGAGGATCGTCTCCGTGAGGCCTTCGCGGAACGCCACGGGGCGCGACCCCTCGGAGGCGAAGCGGCGGGCGACGCGCGCGACGTGCACCTTCTCGAGGAGGCCGAACGGGAAGAGCGCCATCACGAGCGCGAAGAGCGCCGCCGCACCCCGCAGAGTCCACGCTTCGAGCGCCGGCAGCGGGCGGCTTCGCGCCAGCCACAGCGCCCCGGCGACGACGCCATACCCGAGGGAGAGCAGGAAGAGCGACTGCTCGATGCCGAGGCGCGGCAGCAGGAAGAAGCCGGCGGCGAGCGAGCCGACGACCGCGCCCGCGGTGTTGGCGAGCGTCAGGGCGCCCGTGGTGAGCGCCTCTCGTTCGAGGTCCTCCTTGAGCGCCGCTCCGAGCAGCGTGAAGACGACACCCGACAGAAGGCACGTCGGCAGCATGAGCGTGAGCGCGAGCCGGAAGGTCGCGAGCGCGGCCTCCGTCCCCCACGGCTCCTGCCGGTCGGGGAAGAGCGCGTAGCTCACGACGGTGGCGATGCCGGCGGCGAGCGCGAGCGCCGGCAGCCACTGGTGGGCGTCGCCTCGCGCCGCCGACCACCGCCCGGCGACGAACCCTCCGAGCGCGATGCCGACGAGCACCACAGCGAGCATGAACGCGAAGGTCTGGCTCGTGCCGAAGATCTCGAGCTGGAGGAAGCGGAACCAGACGACCTCCAGCGCGAGCACGATCCCGCCGCAGGCGGCCGCGGCCCCGAGCCGCCAGGCCGTGCGCGCCGGCGCGCGTCGCAAAGCACTCGCTGCGGCGGCCGGAGGAGCGGCCTCCTCCTCGCCCAGCTGCCGCGAAAGGGCGAGCGCGGCCGCGCAGGCCACGACGTTGAACAGAGCCGCCGCGAAGCCTGTGCCGGCGAGGCCGAGCCGATCGACGAGCACCATCTCGCCGCCCAGCGTGCCCGCCACCGCTCCCAGCGTGTTCCATCCGTAGAGGCGGCCGAGCGTTTCGCCGAACTCCTCGCGGTGGGAGGCGAGCGCGGTGACGACGAGGGGCAGCGTCGCCCCCATGGCCGTGGCGGGGACGAGCATCAACAGGAAGGCCGCGGCGGCGCGCAGCAGGTTCAGGAGCCACGGGCTGCCGAGGAGCGCGCGGAAGGCGGGAGCGAGCGCGCCCGAGAGCCAGGGGATGAGGAGCACAATGCCGCTGCCGGTGATGGCGACGAGCAGCTCCAGGAACGCGTAGAGGCGGAGCGCCTTCCGGCCGCGCTCACGTCTCCGCGCGGCGAGAGCGTTGCCGACGGCGAGGCCGCCCATGAAGCTCGCGAGGACGAGGCTCGAGGCCCAGACGCTGTTCCCGAACGTGAGGCCGGCCAGGCGGAACCACAGGTTCTGGAAGATGAGCGCGGCCGCTCCCGACAGGAAGAAGACGGAGTAGAGGACGGGCGCGATCATTCAGGCCGGCTGGCCTGTATGAGCAGCGAGCCCGCGATCTCGCGTACGAGCGGGACGGTCTCCAGGCGCCGCCCCAGCGCGGCCACGGTGTCCAGCCACCGCGCGGGGGTCGCGGGGTGCAGGAAGTCGAAGGGATCGACGCGGATCTGCACGAAGCCGGCCTCGCGGAGCGCGGCCTCCGCCCGGAACCTCGAGAAGGCCATCTCGTCGGGGGAGACGCCGAAGTAGCGCTTCGTGAAGCCGAGGTGGAACATGACCGCGACTTGCGGGTTGAAGATGTTCGGCTCGGCGAAGACGACGCGGCCCCCCGGCTTGAGCACACGGTGGCTCTCGCGGAGAGCGGGACCGAGGTCGAGGTGGTGCAGCACGGAGCTGCCGTAGACGGCGTCGAACTCGCGGTCGGGGAACGGCATCCGCTCCGCGTTCCCGCAGAGGACCCGCACGTTCTCGCGCCCGTCGAGACGTCGCCGCGCCCGAGCCAGCAGGTCGACCGAAAGGTCGAGCCCGCGCACGGCAGCGCCGCTCTCGGCGACCTGCTCCAGGAAGATCCCGGTTCCGCACCCGAGCTCCAGGGCGAGCCGTCCGCGTCGGAGCCCGGCGAGCTCCACGAACAACTCGGACCGCCGGCGAGCCCGTCGCCGTCCCGACGGGCTGTCCCAGTTCCAGATGATCTCGGCGCGGTCCGCGATGCTGCGGTGATGCTCGATCTCGCGGGCCTGCCTTCCTTCCAGCATCGAACGCGGCACCCTAACACGCCCGCCGGAAATCCGTCCACCACCACCCCGCGAAGGCGAGAACGCCGAGCGCAGCCGCGAAGAGCCCGACCAGGACGGAGCGCGGCCGGTAGACCATCTCCACCGCGTGACGTCCGGGACCGACCTCCACGGCCCGGAAGGCCTCGTTCGCGCGCAGCAGCGGCGCTCTTCGTCCGTCCACCGTCGCCGCCCAGCCGGGATCGTAGGCGTCGCTCAGCACCACGAAGCCGGGCGCGCTCAGCTCGGCGTCGAGGCGCACACGGTCCGGACGGTACGACGCGATCCGGACGTCGCTCGTGAAGGACGGCGTGCCGGATGCGGGCGCGCCCGCCGCGAGCACCACCTCGCGATGCGGGTCGAAGCCGGGATCCACGAGCAGCGCCCTCGCGTCGGCCCCCTGCGCGATCCGCGCCCCGCCCACGGCGTAGGCGCGAGGCAGGCGGCCGGGCACGCGGTAGACGCGGATGGCGGCGTCCGTGTACGGGCTTCCCAGCGTCGCCACGGGCTCGAGGTCCTCGAGCCCCTCGCGGTGCAGCGCGACGACGTAGGACACTCCCCCGAGCTGGAGCAGCCGGAGGAAACCGGGCGTGTCCTCTTCGACGAGGAAGAACACCACCAGGTCCCGTACGGCAGCGGGAGAGAGGCCCAGCAGGTCCCAGTCGTAGCTGCCGAAGAG